>NZ_JBHUWW010000142.1:0-22179 GCF_042669755.1 Kitasatospora sp. NPDC057223
CGCCACCACCCGGTGGCGGGCCTCACGCCGTGTCCGCCCGTCGGGCCGCTGCGACGGGCGGGCCCGCCGGTGCGGGATACTGGGGGCGGCCGGGGTGACCCGGCAGTATGAGCGAGAAAACCGGAAGGGCTCGAAGTGACTGAGATCGAGATCGGGCGAGGCAAGCGCGGACGCCGGGCGTACTCCTTCGACGACATCGCCGTCGTCCCCAGCCGCCGTACGCGGGACCCGAAGGAGGTCTCGATCGCCTGGCAGATCGACGCCTACCGCTTCGAGCTGCCGTTCCTGGCCGCCCCGATGGACAGCGTGGTCTCCCCGCAGCAGGCCATCAACATCGGCCGGCTCGGCGGGCTCGGCGTGCTGAACCTCGAAGGCCTGTGGACCCGGTACGAGGACCCGCAGCCGCTGCTCGACGAGATCGCCGCGATCACCGACGAGGCCGCCGCCACCCGCCGCCTCCAGGAGATCTACACCGCGCCGATCCAGGCCGACCTGATCGGGCAGCGCATCAAGGAGGTCCGCGAGTCGGGCGTCGTGACGGCCGCCGCGCTGTCCCCGCAGCGGACGGCGGAGTTCTCCAAGGCCGTCGTCGACGCCGGCGTCGACGTCTTCGTCATCCGCGGCACCACCGTCTCGGCCGAGCACGTCTCCGGTGCCGCCGAGCCGCTCAACCTCAAGCAGTTCATCTACGAGCTCGACGTGCCGGTCATCGTCGGCGGCTGCGCCACGTACACCGCCGCGCTGCACCTGATGCGCACCGGCGCGGCCGGCGTGCTGGTGGGCTTCGGCGGCGGCGCCGCGCACACCACCCGCAACGTGCTCGGCATCCAGGTGCCGATGGCGACCGCGGTGGCCGACGTGGCCGCCGCGCGCCGCGACTACATGGACGAGTCCGGCGGCCGCTACGTGCACGTCATCGCGGACGGCGGTGTCGGCTACAGCGGCGACCTGGCGAAGGCCGTGGCCTGCGGCGCCGACGCCGTGATGATCGGTGCGGCGCTCGCCCGCGCCAGCGACGCCCCGGGCCGGGGCTTCCACTGGGGCATGGAGGCCGTGCACGACGAGCTGCCGCGCGGCAAGCGCGTGGACCTCGGCACGGTCGGCTCCACCGAGGAGATCCTCACCGGCCCGTCGCACACCCCCGACGGCACGATGAACCTGTTCGGCGCGCTGCGCCGCGCGATGGCCACCACCGGCTACTCGGAGCTCAAGGAGTTCCAGCGGGTCGAGGTCACGGTCAACCCGGCGCTGCACAGCTGACGGCTGCGTACGCAGGCGGCCCCCACCGGACTCCGGTGGGGGCCGCCGCGCGTTCCGGGCCCGGTCAGTCGCGGACCATCCGCCGGGTGAGCACGAAGCCCTCGAAGACGGCGATCCCGTAGAAGAGGGCGTCCATGGCCGCCAGGTTGGCCTTCCAGCCCTCCAGGACCAGGTCGACCTCCGCACCGAGCAGCTCGCCGACCGACAGCCCGGTGAACTCGTGCAGGTACAGCGTGACCCCGAAGACCTGGCCGAGGAACAGCGCGAGCACCGACAGCACCGCACCGGCCACCGGCAGCACCGGGTTGCGGCCGCCGATCCGGCCCAGCGGCCAGGCGATGACCGCGGCCACGCCGAAGACCAGCCAGCCGATCTCGTGATCGATGGCCTTCATGACGAAGCCGTAGGCGAGCCCACCGACCAGGGCCGCACCGACGGCGGCCGCGACCGCGCCGCCGGGGTTGGGCCGCCGTGCCACGGTGGGCAGCGGGGCGTAGGCGTACGGCGCGGGGGCGCCCGGCATGCCGGGGGCGACATAGCCGGCCGGGGCGTCGTCGTGGTGCGCCGGGATGGTGAAGTGCGGGGCGGCGGCCGGGCCCGCCTGGCCGTCAGGGGCCGGTACGGGTGCGGTCATGGTGGATCCCCCCAGGGAAGTGCGGTGCGGTGTGGTGTCGGTCTGTCAGATGTGCCGCCGCCCACGGCGCTGTGGATCGGCGGCGTCGAAGATTAGCAGCGCGGATGTGGGCTCCGACACAGTGTTTTGATCACAGGTCGGGCACAGAGCGCCGGGCGGGTGCGGCCCGGGAGCCGGGGCCGCCGGGGCGGCGGCCGGACGGCGGCCGGACGACAGGACCGGGGCGGGTGGTCGCGGGCCCCCGGGGCAGGGGATGATGGAGGCTTGGCGTCCGCAGCCCGGCGACGGGCCGACACGCCGTCACTTCGACCGCCGGCACCACATGGGGGAACACGCCAAATGACCGAGGCGCAGAGCTCCACGGGCCGTCTCCTGGCCGGACGTTACCGGCTGGACGCGGTGCTCGGGCGCGGCGGGATGGGCACCGTCTGGCGGGCCGAGGACGAGATGCTGGGCCGGGTCGTCGCGGTCAAGGAACTGCGCATGCACGGCGGCGTCGACGAGGAGGAGCGGCACCGGCTGATCGTCCGGACGCTGCGCGAGGCCAAGGCGACGGCGCGGATCAGGCACACCGCCGCGGTCACCGTCTTCGACGTGGTCGAGGAGGACGACCGGCCGTGGATCGTCATGGAGCTGGTCGAGTCCCGCTCGCTGGCCGAGGTGATCAAGGAGGACGGGCCGCTGGGCCCCGTCCGCGCCGCCGGCATCGCGCTCGACCTGCTCGGCGTGCTCGGGGCCGCGCACAGCCACGGCATCCTGCACCGGGACGTGAAGCCGTCCAACGTGCTGATCGGTGAGGACGGCCGGGTGGTCCTGACCGACTTCGGCATCGCCAGCGTCGAGGGCGACCCCTCGGTCACCTCCACCGGGATGCTGGTCGGCGCCCCCTCCTACATATCCCCCGAGCGGGCCCGCGGGCAGAAGCCCGGTCCGCCGGCCGACCTCTGGTCGCTGGGCGGCACCCTCTACGCGATGACCGAGGGCCGCCCGCCGTACGACCGGGGTTCGGCGCTCGCGACCCTGACCGCCGTGATGACCGAGCCGCTGACCCCGCCGGTCAACGCCGGGCCGCTGCTGCGGCCGGTCATCGAGGGCCTGCTGGAGAAGGACCCGGCCCGCCGCCTGGACGCCTCGGCGACCAGGGCGATGCTGAAGCGGATCGTCGCGCAGGACACCGTACGGGCCGAGTCGACCACGCAGCAGGCGCTGCCGCCGAAGGCCGTCGGCGCTCCGGCGCCCGAAGCGCCGAAGCGCCCGGTGGGCGGCCTGCTCGGGACGGTACGGGTGGGCAGCCGCTCCAAGGCCGGGCCGTCGCCGGAGGCGCCCGTCCCCGCGTCCGTTCCCGCCCCCGCCGCGCCGCCGGCCGTCGAGCAGTCCGCCTCCTCGACCGGCGTGTGGTCCCGGGGCGCGACGCTGAGCGCGCGCGGCGGCGGCCCGTTCGGCCGGCCCGGGAGCGGGCGCCGGCGCGCGGTGATCCTGGCGGTGGTGCTGGTCCTGCTGATCGCCGGGGCGGTCGCGGCGGCGCAGGCCCTCGGCGGCTCGGACGGGAAGCACAGCGGCGCCGCGCCGTCCTCCGAAGCGGCGCCGGGCGCCGCGGCGGCCGGATCGCCGTCCCCGCCGCCGGCGCAGTCACCCGCCCAGGACGCGGCGGCGAGTACGCCGCAGGCCACCCAGGCCACCCAGACCGCGGATCCCACCCAGGCCGCGCAGACCACGCCGGCCGCGCCGGCCACCCAGGCGGCGCCGCCCGTCACACCCGCCGCGCCCGTGCTGCCGGCCGGCTACCGCGAGTACCGGGACGCGTCCGGCTTCAGCCTCGCACTGCCCGACTGGCTGGCCGACAGCGGCGCCGACTACGACAGCACCAGCCGCAGGTTCGAGGGCCGGGGCGTGAAGCTCGTCGTCGACTGGACGCAGCCCGCCGGGGCCAGCGCCCTCGCCGACTGGCAGAACGCCGAGTCGGGGATGCGGGTCAGCAACTACCAGCGCGTCACCCTGCAGGCCGTCACCTACCGGCAGTGGACGAACGCCGCCGACTGGGAGTGGACGTACGGCAGCTCCACCCGGATGCACTCGCTCAACCGCGGCTTCGTCACCGGCGAGGGCAAGTACGGCTACGCGCTCTACTGGACGACGACGGACGCCGACTGGGCCACGCCCGACGTCGCGCAGGCGCGGCAGACCGGGTTCGACAGCTTCCAGCCGGCGCCGTAGGGCCGTCCGCGCCGGTGAGTGCCGTCGGCCGGCCGGCGGAACCGCCGGTGGCGGCTCGCCGTCCTCGGGGTACGGCAGCCGGTGCGTGGTGAGCACCGGCGCGCCCCGGCGGAAGTGGCCGGGGTGTCGGGCGGCGGCTGACGCCACCGGTTCCTCGCCGGGTGCGATGGTGGCCTCGACGGCCCGGACGGCAGCGGCCCGGCCGTCACCGCTGCTGTGGCCGGCCACGTCGAAGGCCGCGTCGACCGGATCGGTCCGGCCGTGCAGCGAGCGTACGCAGCTCGGCCACGTACGCTGGCGGTGACGAGAGGACAGGCATGCTGGCGGGCCCGGGGCAGGTGTTGGCAGGGCGGTACCGGATGACGGACCGTCCGGAGTACCTGCGGGTGCTCGCGACGGACGAACAGAGCGGCACCTTGGTGCAGTTGCGGGGCCTGGAGCTGCCCGGCCTGATCGCGGGCGGTACGGAGCCGGACGACCCGGTGCCCGCCCAGGGCAGGCGGCTCGCGCAGCGGGTCGCGGCCGCGGCGGCCGCCGCGCCGGCCCACCCCCGGCTGCTCAAGGGGGGCGCGCCCTTCACCGACGGAGACGTGCTGTGGACGGTGGAGGAGCACCCGCCGGGTGTCCCGCTGGCCGCCCTCGCGACGGACGGACCGGTGCCGCCCTACCGGGTCGCCGAACTCGCGTCGGACCTCGCCGGCGCGCTGCGGGCGCTGCACGAGGCGGGGCTGACGCACGGAAACCTCTCCGCCGACACCGTGCTGGTCTGCGAGGACGGCGCCGCCCTGCTCGGCGGCCTGGACGCGGGCGTCGCCGAGGAGGCGCTCTGCGAGGAGCTCGGCGGCCCGGCCGGGCGCCGCCGGTACGAGGTGCGCGCCGGGCTGCTCGGGCCGCTGGCCGAGCGCTGGCCGATGGACGGCGGCCCGGCCGGGGACTGCTGGGCGCTCGGCGTCCTGCTGTTCCGGCTGCTGACCGGCACCGGCCCCTACCCGGAGGACGACCTGCCCACCCTGCTCGCCGCCGTCCGGGAGGACCGCCGCGGCTCCGTGCACGACTGCGGCCCGCTGGGGCCGCTGGTCGGGCGCCTGCTCCAACCGGACCCTGCCGCCCGGCCGACGGCGGTACAGGTCTGGCAGGAGCTGACCGGGCTGCTGGTCGGCGCCCCGGAGCCGTACCGGGGCGGGCCGCCCGTGCTGCTCCCCGTGCTGCGCCCGGAGGCGGGCCCGCTGGTGCCGCGTCAGGACCGCGGCCGGCCCCGTCCGGAGCCGGTGGCGGGCGAGGGCGGTCCGCCCCGCCGGGCGCCCCGGGTGCCGCCGGCGCTGCTGGGGCCGCTGCTGGTGGCCGGAGTGCTGGTGGCGCTGGTGCTGGGCGTGTCCGCGGTGGTGTTGTTCGCGGGCTGACGGACGGCGCGCCGGGTCACATCCCGGTCACGTGGCCGGGGCGGGGGATCCGCCGTGGGCCGTGGAGCCTAATCTGTGCGTGTTACTTGTTCGAACGGTGATCAGCCGTGCGCCGGGGCCGTCCGTCACGATGACGGCAGGTGGATGAGGGGGAGCGGTCGCCATGGGCGTTCAGGATCGGCCGGAGGCGGCGGCCGTCGAGCGGCTGCTGGCAGGCCGGTACGAGCTGGGGGAGCGGCTCGGCCGGGGCGGCATGGGCACCGTCTGGCGGGCCCGGGACCGGATGCTCGACCGCGAGGTCGCCGTCAAGGAACTGACCGTCAGCCACCTTCCCGAGGACGAGCTGGAGATCCTCAACGCCCGGATGAAGCGGGAGGCCAGCGCCGCCGCCCGGATCAAGCACCCCGGCGTGATCACCGTCCACGACGTGCTGGAGCAGGACGGCCGGCCGTGGATCGTGATGGAGCTGGTCGACGGCCGCTCGCTGGCCGACGTGATCAGCCAGGACGGCACCCTGCAGCCCCGGGAGGCCGCCGAGGTCGGCGCCCAGGTGCTGGCCGCCCTGCACCGGGGCCACCAGCTCGGCGTGCTGCACCGCGACGTCAAGCCCGGGAACGTGCTGCTGGAGCGCGGCACCGGCCGGGTCGTCCTGCTGGACTTCGGCATCGCCACCTACGAGGGCTCGGCCGAGCTGACCCGCCCCGGCGACCTGGTCGGCTCACCGGACTACCTGGCGCCCGAGCGGGCCCAGGGCGAGCGCCCGGGCCCGGCCTCCGACCTGTGGGGCCTCGGGGCGACGCTGTACGCGGCCGTGGAGGGGGAGTCCCCGTTCCGCCGCACCTCGCCGATCACCACGCTGGCCGCCGTCGTCGCCGACCCGCTGCCCGAGCCGCGCCGGGCCGGCGCGCTGGGGCCGGTGCTGGCGGCGCTGATGGCCAAGGACCCGGCCGACCGGCCGTCGGCCGACGAGGCGCTGCGGATGCTGGCCGAGGTGACGGCCGGGCACACCATCGGCTTCCAGCGGGTGCCGAAGGCCGCCCAGAAGATGCCGACCCAGCTGGTGCCGGTGGTCGACCGCACCGAGGCCGCCGACGAAGCCACGGACCAGGCCACGGACCAGGCCGGCGACCAGGGCGCCGACCGGGCCGCCGCCGGGCCGGCCGTCGAGGAGCCCGTCACCGTGCCGCGCCCGGTCGCCGCAGCCGGGGCCGCCGGCGCACCGGTGCGGCCGCGCGGGCGGTTCGCCCTGAAGGTGGCGGCGGCGGGCCTGGCGGCCGCCCTGCTGGCCGGGGCGGCGGCGTACGTCGCGACCACCGGGCACGGACCGGGCGAGGGCCCCGGCCCCGCTCCCACCGGGCCGACGCCGTCCCAGTCCGCGACGCCGGGCCCGGCCGCGCCGGCCGGCTACCGGTGGGCGGACGACCCGGGCGGCTTCCGCTTCCTGCTGCCGGTCGCCGGCGGGGTCTGGCAGCGCACCACGGACAGCGGCAACCAGATCTTCTACAGCCCCGACAACAAGGTGCACTACCTGCAGTTCGCCGTCACCGTCGGCCAGTCCACCCGCCCGCTCGACCACTTCGAGCAGATGGAGGCGACGGTCTCCAAGCTGAAGGACTACCGCAAGGTCAAGATGGCCGACGCCCGGGTCAACGGCCACGACGCGGCGGTGTGGGAGTTCACCTACGCGGCGAAGGAGGGCGGCCGGCGGCACGCGATCGAGGCGGAGTTCATCGACGACCAGGGCACCGCGTACGCCGTCTACCTGTCCTGCCCGGACAAGGACTGGACCGAGGGCGAGCAGCGCTTCACCACGGTGCTGAACAGCTTCGAACCCACCCGCTGACCGCGGCCCGGCGGAGCCCCGACACGGACAATTCTTGTTACCGACGGGTACCGGGCGGGGCGCCGAGCGCCTAGGCTTCGCCGCATGACGGACCTCACGGCAGATGCACAGGCTCCCGCCCGGCCGGGGCGCAACCCCGCCGCGCCGGGAGGCGCCCGTACGATCGCCTCGGCGGTGACCCCGGCCCTGGTCGCCCGCCTCGCCGCAGGCGTCACCGCGACCGGCGAGCCCGCCGTGGTGGAGACCACCGCGCCGCTCACCGGCGAGCGCCTGGCCACCCTGCCGCAGTCCACCCCGGCCGACGTCGAGGTCGCCTACGAACTGGCCCGCCGCGCCCAGCGGAACTGGGCCGCACTGCCCGTGCGGCGGCGCGCCGCCGTCCTGCTGCGCTTCCACGACCTGCTGCTCAGGCGCCAGGACGAGGCGCTCGACCTGATCCAGGCGGAGACCGGCAAGGCCAGGCTGCACGCCTTCGAGGAGGTGCTCGGTGCCGCGCTGGCCGCCCGGCACTACGGCCGCAGCGCGCAGAAGTACCTGCGCGACCGCCGCCGCGGCGGCGCCGTGCCCGTCCTCACCCACACCGTCGAGGCCCGCCGCCCCAAGGGCGTGGTCGGGCTGATCTCGCCGTGGAACTACCCGCTGGAGCTGTCGGTCAGCGACGCGCTGCCCGCGTTCGTGGCCGGCAACGCGGTCGTCAACAAGCCGGACACGCAGACCGCGCTCACCGCGCTGTGGGCCCGCGAGCTGCTGATCGAGGCCGGCCTGCCCGCCGACCTGTGGCAGATCGTGATCGGGGACGGCCCGGTGATCGGCCCGGCCGTGGTCGAGCACGCCGACTACGTGTCGTTCACCGGCTCCACCCGCACCGGCCGCGAGGTGGCCCGGCAGGCCGCCGCCCGGCTGGTCGGCGCCTCGCTGGAGCTCGGCGGCAAGAACGCCCTGCTGGTGCTCGCCGACGCCGACCTGGACAAGGCCGCCGACGGCGCCGTCCGGGCCTGCTTCTCCTCCGCGGGGCAGCTCTGCATCTCCGTCGAGCGGCTCTTCGTGCACCGCGCGGTGGCCGACGACTTCCTCGCCCGCTTCGCGGCCCGGGCCCGCGCGCTGCGCCTCGGCGGCGGCCTCGCGTACGGCGCCGACATGGGCTCGCTGGTCTCCGACCGCCAGCTGGACGTCGTCACCCGGCACGTCGAGGAGGCCGTCAAGGGTGGCGCCACCGTGCTGGCCGGCGGGCAGGCCCGCCCCGACCTCGGGCCGCTGTTCTACGAACCGACCATCCTGGACGGCGTCACCGACGCGATGGCGGTCTGCACCGAGGAGACCTTCGGCCCGGTCGTCTCGGTCTACCGCTTCGACACCGAGGACCAGGCCGTCGAGGCCGCCAACGCCACCCCGTACGGCCTGAACTCCAGCGTCTGGACGAAGGACGCGCGGCGCGGCCGGGCGGTCGCCGCCCGGCTGCACACCGGCACCGTCAACGTGAACGAGTCGTACGCCGCCGCCTACGGCTCGGTCGCCTCGCCGATGGGCGGCATGGGCGACTCCGGCCTCGGCCGCCGGCACGGCTCGGAGGGCATCCTGCGCTTCACCGAGGCGCAGACCATCGCCAGCCAGCGGCTGCTGCCGATCGCCCCGTCCTTCGGCCTGGACGACGAGAAGTTCGCGGCCGTGTTCACCGCCGGGCTGAAGGCGATGAAGGCCTTCCGCCTGAAGTAGGCCGGTCGGTGCGGGTCGGTTCGGTCGGTCTCTTCGAAGGAGCAGCGGGCAATGACGGCGACACCTGTGACGGAGTACGACTACGACGTGGTCGTCGTCGGCTCCGGGTTCGGCGGTTCGGTCACCGCGCTGCGGCTGACCGAGAAGGGGTACCGGGTCGCCGTCCTGGAGGCGGGCCGCCGGTTCCGGGCGGACGAACTGCCGAAGACGTCCTGGGACACCAGGAACTACCTCTGGGTGCCCGCCCTCGGCCTGTACGGAATCCAGCGGATCCACCTGCTGGCCAACGTCCTGGTGCTGGGCGGCGCCGGGGTCGGCGGCGGCTCGCTCAACTACGCCAACACCCTGTACGTGCCGCCGAAGGCGTTCTTCGAGGACCGCCAGTGGCGCCACATCACCGACTGGCAGAGCGAGTTGGCGCCGTTCTACGACCAGGCGCAGCGGATGCTCGGGGTCCGGCTGAACCCGACGGTCACCCCCGCGGACGTCCACCTCAAGGCCGCCGCCGAGAAGATGGGCGTCGGGGACACCTTCCACCTGGCGCCGGTCGGGGTGTTCTTCGGTGACGGCGAGGACGCCGACGGCGCGGTGCGGGCCGCTCCGGGCGAGGCGACCCCGGACCCGTACTTCGGCGGGGCCGGCCCGGAGCGCCGGGCCTGCACCGAGTGCGGCGAGTGCATGACCGGCTGCCGGCACGGCGCGAAGAACATGCTGACCGAGAACTACCTGTACCTCGCGGAGCAGGGCGGCGCCGAGATCCACCCGCTGACCACCGTCGCCCGGATCCGCGAGCAGGGCGAGGGCTTCGCCGTCGACGTGCGGCGCACCGACTCCCGCTCCAGGGACCGCGCGAAGGCCGGCGCCCGGACGATCACGGCGGCCCGGGTGGTGGTCGCGGCCGGCACCTACGGCACCCAGAGCCTGCTGCACCGGATGCGCGCCGACGGCCACCTGCCGGGCATCTCGGCCCGGCTCGGCGAGCTGACCCGCACCAACTCCGAGGCGCTGGTGGGCGCGCAGACCACCGACCGGCGCTACGGCTCGAAGGCGGACTTCACCAAGGGCGTCGCGATCACCTCGTCCATCCACCCGAACGACACCACCCACATCGAGCCGGTCCGCTACGGCAAGGGATCCAACGCGATGGGCGCGCTGTCGGTGCAGCAGATCCCCGGCGGGGGCCGGGCGCCGCGCTGGCTCACGTACGCGATCACGGCGGCCACCCACCCGGTCAACTTCGCCCGCTCGGTGAACCTGCACCGGTGGTCGGAGAAGACCATCATCGGCCTGGTGATGCAGACACTGGACAACTCCATCACCGTGTCGCTGAAGCAGAAGGGCTTCGGCAAGGGCAAGCTGACCTCCAGCCAGGGCCACGGCGCACCGAACCCGACCTGGATCCCGGCCGCCGAAGAGGGCGCCAGGGCGCTCGCGGCGGAGATCAACGGCTTCGCGGGCAGCAGCGTCGGCGAGATCTTCGACATCCCGATGACCGCGCACTTCCTCGGCGGCTGCCCGATCGGCGACGCGCCGGGGACGGGCGTCGTCGACCCGTACCACCGGCTGTACGGGCACCCGGGGATCAGCGTGGTGGACGGCTCGGCGGTCTCCGCCAACCTGGGGGTCAACCCCTCCCTCACCATCACCGCGCAGGCCGAGCGGGCGATGTCGATGTGGCCCAACAAGGGCGAGCCGGACGGCCGCCCCGCCCAGGGCGAGGAGTACCGGCGGGTCGCCGCGGTGGCCCCGGTGCGGCCGGCGGTACCGGCGGGCGCGTTCGGCGAGCTGCGGCTGCCGCTGCTCGCGGTGCCCGAGGTGCCGCGCCGGCGGGCCGACGCGGAGCCCGGCTGACCGCACCGGCCCGCGCTCCGGGGCCGGTCGGCACGTTCCGGGGCCCATGGACTCCCCGGCGCCCGATGGGATAGACAGGGGCTCACCGGGGGACCTGCGAAGACGGGGGATGCGGGTATGGCCATCTGCGTATCGTGCGGCGCGGCGTCGGCGGAGGGGGCCCGGGGCTGCGCCTCGTGCGGGCGCCCGCTCGCACCGCCGCCGCCACTGCCACCGACCGCCCGGCCCGCCCTCGGGCCCCCGCCCACCGCCCCGCCCGCAGTCGGTAGTTGGGGCAGCGGCACGGTGCTGGAGCCGGGCGCAGCCCGCCCCGCCGTCCTGCGCCGGCTGACCGCCGCCGACTGGCGGCCCGCACTCCGGGCCGTCGTCGCGCCGACCGGGCTGCTGCTGCTCGCCGCCCTGCTCGCGGCCCTGCCGTCGAGCTACGGCGGTGCGTTCGCGGCGCCGTTCGGCTCCCGCTTCGGTGCCTCGCTCGCGGCCTCGCTGGCCGCGCTCGGTGCGCCGTTCAGGCTGCCCCTGCTGCAGCCGATGGGCGATCAGCCGGCCCTCACCGTCGACCATCTGCTGCGGGTCGTGCCGATGACGGTCACGATCCTGTGGCTGCTGGCGCTCTGGCTCGGCCTGCGGTCGGCGCAGCGCCGCCGGCAGGCCCGCACCGGGGAGCAGCTGACCGGGCGCCGCGCCCTCGACGAGGCGGTGCGCACCGGGCTGGTCGCGGCGGCCGTCACGCTGCTGCTCGGCACGGTCTGCGGCGCCCGTTGGCTGCCCCCGCTGGGCGAGGACGGTTTCACCGACTCCTCCGGCGGCCTGTTCTCGGGCTCCGGCTTCGCCCCGGAGGCCGGCTGGCCCGAGGCGGTGGGCTGGACGTTCCTGCTCGCCGGGCTGGTCGCGCTGGCCGTGTACGGGACGGACGCGCTGCGCTGGGCGGCCTGGCGCAGTCCCGGCGTGCGGGGCTGGGCCGTGGCCGGGCTGACGGCCGGCCGGGTGCTCGCCGCGCTGGTGGGCGTCGCCTCGCTCGCCGCTCTCGCGGTCGTCTCGGCACAGGACGCCGAGGGCATGACCTGGGCGTCCCTGGCGTTCCTGCCGAACCTGGGCCTGCTGCTGGTCGCCTTCGGCTCGGGTGCGACCGTCGAGGCGCGGGACCAGCAGGACGGGGCACCGGCCTACCTGGGCGGGCAGACCTCGCGGGGGACGCAGGCGTCCTTCTTCGACCTGGAGGACTTCGCCGCCGACTGGCGGTGGGCCGGCCTGCTGGCCGTGGCGGCGGCGCTGCTGCTCGGCTGGACGGCGTTCCGGCGACGCCTGGACACGGCGGACCGGATCAGGCTGGCGGTGGTGTACGCGGGCGGGCTGAGCCTGTTGGCGCTGCTCGCGGGCGCCCGGCTGACCACGAGCACGCCCGACCTCGACGGCTGGGGGGTCTCCCTGTCGGGCGGCGCCGCCACCTCGCGCTCCTCGGTGGGCGTGGCCTTCGCCACCGTGCTGGCGGTGAACGTGATCTGGGCCGCGGTCGGCGCGCTCGGTGTACCGCCGCTGCTGGCGGCCGTGCTGGGCCGCGGGCCCGCCGCCGGGGCGGCTCCGGCCGGGCCCGGGGCGCCGGCGCCCCGGCAGGCGGTGGACGACGAAGGCCTTGCGGCGCCCGCCGGGTACGTCCCGTCCGCGGTGGTGCCGGCCCCGACGGACCTGCTCGACTCGCACGGGCGCCCCGGGCAGGGCCCGGCCGCACCCGGCGGCCCGGGGGCCCAGCACGCTGGCGAGGACTCCTCGGTGTGGCGCAGGCAGGACCCCCCGGACGCGTAGCGGCGGTGCGCGGGACCGGCGCGGCGGTGGGCGGGAACGGGCAAAGGGCCCCGCGGGGGAACGGGGCCCTTTGTCGCTCAGCACTCGGCGTCAGGGCTGCGCCGGTGCTGCGGTGACGGCGCCGGGGGAAGAGCGCCGTCGGGTCGGATGGTCTCGGGGTGCCGCGCCGGCCCCCGGCGCGGATGAGCCGGTGCGCAGCGCGTGTGCGTGGTCGAGCGCGGCCCGGCGCGCAGGTCTGCGCGGGCGGACGCTCACGGAGCGTGAGGTGATAACCGTTGTCGCCGTCGGTTCGCGGCGGCACCGGAACGGACCGGCCGCCGACCTTGCCGCGGTCGTCGGGCGAACCCCCTCAACCAGCATCGTGCTGGACGAAGGCCTTGATCTGCAACCGATTCGGCACACTTCGGCCCAGCGGATTTTTGCCGCGGCCCGGGGCCGGGCCTGCGCCGGGACGCGTGCGGCGGGCCGGACGGCCCGTGCGGAGGCCGCCGGAGACGGTGAGGCGTGATCACGTTGCGTAGCGAGCGGCGCGCCGGGGCGCAGGGGACGCGCGTAGCGGCGTGCCACCGTGGGGGAGGTGCGCCGGTGGAAGAGCCGGGCGGAAAGCACGGGGCGGGACGGGCCGGGAGGGGATGGGGACGGGCCGGGAGGGGATGGGGGCGGGACGAAGGAGGGGACGGGGGCGGGTCAGGGGGTGGAGCGGCCGGCACCCGGGCGTCCCCGGGCACCGGCCACCCCACCTCCTTGACCGCCCAGTCGCGGCCGGGGTCGCTGTCCCCTGCTGGCCGGCCGCGGCACCCGCGCACGGTCCCACGGCGGGCCGCTCCCGGTCTGGCCGGGACGACGGCGGCGCCACGTGCGCCGGTGGACTGGGGTGAGAGCTCCACGCGTGGTTCCTGCAAAGCCCGTACGGCACACCCCGGGAAGCGGGGCCTCGGCGGCGCACCTGGGGGGTGCGGCGCGGTCGTACGGTTGTCTGGAGCAACGATCCGGCGCCCCCGGCGGTCACGGCGCCAACAGGGTGAAGCGGCAGCCCGCCACCGGGCAGCCGGAGGCCCCCGCGAGGGCCGGTAGACTGGGGGCAGACACCCCCACATGCCATCCGCCGCAGCCCTCCGGGCGACGCTGCGTGTGGCACCTCCCGTTCCGCTGCCGGAAGGCCGTTCGTGTCCTCTGCTACCCCCGACCAGTCCGTACTGCCGGCCGACACCGTCCTGGTGGTCGACTTCGGTGCCCAGTACGCCCAGCTCATCGCCCGTCGTGTCCGTGAGGCCCGGGTCTTCAGCGAGATCGTGCCGAGCACGATGCCCGTGGAGGAGATGCTGGCCAAGAACCCCCGGGCGATCATCCTCTCCGGCGGTCCTTCGTCGGTGTACGCCGAGGGCGCCCCGACCGTCGACCGGGCGCTGTTCGAGGCCGGTGTCCCGGTCTTCGGCATGTGCTACGGCTTCCAGCTGATGGCTGCGACGCTCGGCGGCACGGTGGACGACAACGGCGCCCGTGAGTACGGGCGGACCCCGCTGGTCGTCTCCAAGACCGGCTCGACGCTGTTCGAGGGCACCCCGGCCGAGCAGTCGGTGTGGATGTCGCACGGCGACGCCTGCTCGGCCGCGCCGGAGGGCTTCACCGTCACCGCGTCCACCGACGTGGTGCCGGTCGCGGCCTTCGAGAACGACGAGAAGAAGCTGTACGGGGTCCAGTACCACCCCGAGGTGATGCACTCCACGCACGGCCAGCAGGTGCTGGAGCACTTCCTGTACCGCGGCGCGGGCATCGAGCCGACCTGGACCACCACCAACGTGGTCGAGGAGCAGGTCGCGCTCATCCGCGAGCAGGTCGGCAGCAAGCGCGCGATCTGCGGGCTCTCCGGCGGCGTCGACTCCGCGGTCGCCGCGGCGCTCGTGCAGAAGGCCATCGGCTCGCAGCTGACCTGCGTCTACGTCGACCACGGTCTGATGCGCAAGGGCGAGACCGAGCAGGTCGAGAAGGACTTCGTCGCGGCCACCGGCATCCAGCTCAAGGTCGTCGACGCCGAGGAGCGCTTCCTCGCCGCCCTCGCCGGGGTCAGCGACCCCGAGACCAAGCGGAAGATCATCGGCCGTGAGTTCATCCGGGTCTTCGAGCAGGCCCAGGCCGAGATCGTGGCCGAGGCCGGCGCCTCCGGCGAGGACGTCGCGTTCCTCGTCCAGGGCACGCTCTACCCGGACGTGGTCGAGTCGGGCGGCGGCACCGGCACCGCGAACATCAAGTCGCACCACAACGTCGGCGGCCTGCCCGACGACATCGAGTTCGAGCTGATCGAGCCGCTGCGCAAGCTGTTCAAGGACGAGGTCCGGATGGTGGGCCAGGAGCTCGGCCTGCCCGAGGAGATCGTCCAGCGCCAGCCGTTCCCCGGCCCGGGCCTCGGCATCCGGATCGTCGGCGAGGTCACCAAGGAGCGCCTGAACCTGCTGCGCGAGGCCGACGCCATCGCCCGCGAGGAGCTGACGGCCGCCGGTCTCGACCGCAGCATCTGGCAGTGCCCCGTCGTGCTGCTCGCGGACGTCCGCAGCGTCGGCGTCCAGGGTGACGGCCGCACCTACGGCCACCCGATCGTGCTGCGCCCGGTCTCCTCCGAGGACGCCATGACGGCCGACTGGTCGCGGGTGCCCTACGAGGTGCTGGCGAAGATCTCGACCCGGATCACCAACGAGGTCGACGAGGTGAACCGCGTGGTGCTGGACGTCACCAGCAAGCCGCCGGGCACCATCGAGTGGGAGTAGTCCCCGCGCAGGATTGAACGGCCGCGCCGTCGCACCCGTACTCAGGGGAGCGACGGCGCGGCCGTTGGTGGTGCGGGGCGCCCACGGGGTGGGCCCTCCCACCGAAAGCGCCCGGCACCGGGCAGAATCGGACCGGACCTGTCAGTCGCTGACGGGCCGTGAGGGAAGGTGGAGGGATGTCGGAGGGAAGCAGGGACGCGGCCGGCAACGACCCGGCCGGGACGGGGCACGGCAGCAGTAGCAGCGGGCTCGGCCGGGTCGGTCTGCTCAAGGGGCTCGCGTCGCGGTACGCGCTGCTGCCGCTGCGGCTCTTCCTCGGGGTGACCTTCGTCTACGCCGCACTGGACAAGCTCTCCGACGCGCACTACCTGGCGGGCGCCGCGGACCCGGCCTCGTTCGTCTCGCAGACCCAGGCGGTCAAGGCCGCCAGCCCGGTCTCCTTCCTGCTCGGGCCCGCCCTCGACAACCCGACCTTCTTCGCCCTGCTCATCGCGTTCGGCGAGCTGGCCGTCGGGCTCGGCACCCTGTTCGGCCTCTGGGGCCGGCTGGCGGCCGCCGGCGGTGCGCTGATCAGCGCCAGCCTCTGGCTCACCGTCAGCTGGGGCGTCACGCCGTACTTCCTCGGCAACGACCTCGCCTACCTGATGGCCTGGACGGCCCTGGTGCTGGCCGGCACCCCGTACCTCTCGGTCGACGGCTACCTCGCCGCCCGGGCCGGCCGCGACCGCGCGCGCGGCCTCGCCGACGAGCAGATCCGGCGCCGGGCCCTGGTGGACGGCGGTATCGCCGCCGTCGCCATCGGCGGCGCCGGGCTGCTCACCGGCTCGCTCACCGCGACCTTCGGCCGGGACAGGACCGTCAAGCCCCGCCAGACGGCCGCGCCGACGCCGGGGACCACCGGCGCCGCCCCCGTCTCCGTCGCCGTCTCGGCCGTCCCGGTGGGCGGTTCGGCGCAGGTGAAGGACCCGGCCAGCGGCGACGCCGTGTACGTGGTCCAGCCGACGGCCGGCCAGTACTGCGCCTTCTCCGCGGTGTGCACCCACTCGGGCTGCGCGGTCGACGCCCCGAAGAACGGCCAGCTGTACTGCCCGTGCCACGGCTCGAAGTTCGACGCGGCCACCGGCGCCGTGGTCAACGGACCGGCCACCAAGCCGCTGCCGAAGTACAGCGTGACCAAGGACGGCGACAAGCTGAACCTCGGCCCGCTGCAGAGCTGATCCGCGGCGCCCGGTCAGCCGTTCGCGGCGCGCCCGGCGTACACGGCGTCGGCGAAGTCCGCGACGGCCCGGTTGTAGGCGTCCGGCTGCTCCATGTTGGGGTAGTGGGCGGCGCCCTCGACGGTCATGGCGCGGCCGTCGGCGACGGCGCCCGCGAAGTGCTCGGCCAGTGCGGCCAGCTCGGGTGTGTCGAGGGCGCCGTTCAGGGCCAGGACGGGCACGGTGAGCTCGCCGGCGCGCTCGCGGGTGCCGGGCACCGGGGTGTGGTGGTCCGGCTCGCCGGCGGTGTGCTTGGCGAGGGTCCGTCCGGCCATCGCGCCCAGCCGCTGCAGGACGTCGGGACGGACTGCCTCCAGCGGGCGCCGCGGGCCGGCCGCCCAGAGCAGGAACGCGTTCGTCCAGCCCTCGATGTCGCCGGCCGCGAGGGCGCCGTACTGCGCCGCGCCGACCTCCTTCGCCCACGGGTCGGCGAAGTCGAACCCGGGGGCGCCGCCGCCGCTGAGCACCAGCCCGGCGACCAGGCCGGGGTGCTCCAGCGCGGTGTCGACCGCGGTGATCGCCCCCATCGACAGTCCGACGAGTACGGCCGGGCCGGCGTCGAGCCGGCGCAGCAGCGCGGCGAGGTCGTCGGTCTGGCGGAACGGCGCGGTGGCGTTGGCGGAGGCGCCGTGCCCGCGGGCGTCCGGTGCGATCACCCGGTGGCGGCGGGCGAGGGCCGGCACCTGGTCGTCCCACATGGTGTGGTCGACGAAGCCGGCGTGCAGGAGCACCAGCGGGCGTCCGGTGCCGGTGTCGCGGTAGGCGAGGAGCCCGTCGCCGCTCTCGAAGGTGAAGGTGTCAGAGGCCTCAGTCATGACAACCAAGGTGCCATGTCTGCCGAATATTGACAACCCAGGTGTCACTTTTCCCGGAATTCGGCACCCGAGGTGTCATCATGGCCGGGTGACCGCCAACGACCCGCCCCTCGCACCCGACGACCTCCCCGACCGGCTCATGGAGGTGTTCGCCCTGGTGGGGCCGCTGTACCGGCGCGTGCAGCGCAAGGTCGAGCAGGACGCGCCGATCCAGGGGCTCTCCGTCGGCGTCCGCGCCGTCCTGGACCTGCTCCGCGAGCACGGGCCGATGACCGTCCCGCAGATGGGCCGGGCCCAGGCGCTGAGCCGCCAGTTCGTCCAGCGCATGGTCAACGACGCCGCCGCGCAGCACGTCGTCGAGACCTTCCCCAACCCCGCCCACCAGCGGTCCTCACTGGTGCGGCTGACCGACCACGGCCGCGCGGCGATCACCGCCGTCACCACCCGCGAACGGGCCCTGCTGCTCCGGGCCGGCGGCGACCTCACCGAGGCCGACGTCGCGGCCTGCGTCAAGGTCCTCGCCCGGATGCTGGAACTCTTCGACGACGTGGACGTGAACTGAGCCCCGCCCGGCCGCCGCGCTACCGGTGCTCGCCGCCGGGCCGCTCGCCGTCCAGCAGGCCCAGCCCGCGCAGCTGCGCGTCGAGGTCCCCCTCGGGCGTGCCCGGCGCCGCCGGCGCCCGGTACCCCTCCGTCCGGCCGCGCCGGGACATCGCCAGCACCGCGGCGGCCAGGCCGCCCGCGCCCAGCACGATGAACGTGACCGGGATGACTATCCGCCCGTTCACCGAGAAGTCGTTCAGCGCCGCCACCAGGTAGAGCGTGGCGATCACGGTGAAGAGCCCGCCCGCGATCAGCGAGAACAGGTCGAGCCGGTGCTTCCTCATCCTTGGACCACCTTGATGTCGCCGAACCCGACCGCCAGCGAGAGGTCGAGCGTGCCCTTCGATGCCTGTCCGTTCAGCGGTTGCAGCTGGTAGCTGCGGTCGTTGCTCCCGTCGGTGTCCTCGACCCCGGTGATCTGTACGTTGCCGAGGATGTGCCGGGCGCGCACGCTGACCACGACATCCGGGGGTACGGAGACCGTCAGGTCGCCCGCGCCGAGCCGGACCCCGGTGGCGAGAGTGCCTCCGGCCGGGTCGAGCCCGCGCAGGTCGAGGGTGATGCTGCCGGCGCTCAGCCGGTACTCCGACTGCAGCTCCGCCGCCGACACCGGGGCCCAGGCCCGGTCGCCGAAGGTGTCGCCCAGCTGGATCCGGGAGCCGCCCGTGGCGGCCAGCGCGACCGTCAGCAGCAGGGCGGGCACCACCAGCCCGCGGGCCCGGCCGAACTTCGCGCCGACCAGCAGCGTCAGGCCGATCCCGAGCAGCAGGGTGGCCAGCACCGTGCTGAGCAGGACGGTGCCGGCCCGGCCCTCCTGCGGGGCCCAGATCGCGGCGGCCACCCCGACGGTGACCAGCAGGCCGAGCGGGCCGAGGAACGAGCGCCGGTGGCGCGTCACGGCGGCTGACGGCGCCGGCGCGGCGGGCGCCGCCGGGCCGGCCTTGCGCAGCGGGTCGCCCTCCGGCAGGTCGGTCCGCTGCCACCAGGGCCTGGCCGGGCCACCGGGGGCCGCACCCTGCCCGCCGTACGGGTTGCGCTCGGGGTGGCGCGGGTCCCACAGGTAGCCGGTCGGGCCGGCGTGCGGGACGTCCGGCGGCACGGTGCCGGCCTCCCGCTCCCGGGCGTGCTGCTCGCGGACGCCGCGGACGCGGTCCTCCACGCCCCCGTAGGGCTGCGGGTACTCGCCGTCGTACGGGCCGCCCCGGCGGCGGCGGTGCGGCCACCGGCTGCCGCGCCGCGCCCGCCGGTGCTCCGGGTCGTAGCGCACCGCGAGGAAGACCAGCCCGCCGAGCAGCAGCAGCGGGAACATCTGCCCGCCGTCGCCCATCGAGGAGAAGAACACCCCGGTGCCGATCACCGTCAGCAGCACGGCGCCGACCGACTGGCCGTCCACCCGGCCGGTCAGCACCCGCTGGAGTTCGGTGCGCCCGCCCCGGCCGGCCGCGTCCTCGACCGGGACGATCAGCCAGGCCAGCCCGTAGAGGAAGAGGCCGAGGCCGCCGGAGAGGCAGAGCACCGCGATCACCACCCGGAACACCACCGGGTCGATGTCCAGGTGCCGGCCCAGGCCGCCGCACACACCGGCCACCACGCGGTGGTTCTCGCTGCGGGTCAGCGGCGGGCGTTCGGCTTCCGGCGGGGCGGCGGGGGCCGTCGCCGGCGTCTGGTCGTCGGTCATGTCACCATCCTGCTGGCCCGGCGGCTCCAGCCCAACCGGCCACGGCCCTGTCCGGACCCTGACTTGTCCCTGAGGGATCCTCGGGGCCGGACCCTGATGCGCCGGGCCCCGCGCACATGTGACCATCGGTGCGTGGCAGCACCCGGCACCGATCCGAACCCCCTCGTCCCTGACGCACCGTCGGCGGCGGGCTCCGACCCGGCCTCCCCCGTCGAGAGCCGGCCGCCCTACCGCAGGCTCTACCGGAGCCCGCACGGGCGGATGCTCGGCGGCGTCGCGCACGGCCTCTCCGTCCACCTCGGGCTGCCCGTCACCTGGGTGCGGGCGGCCTTCGTGCTGCTGTTCTTCGCCCAGGGCATCGGCGCGCTGCTGTACGCGGCGTTCTGGTTCGTGGTGCCGATCGGCATCGGCGAGCCCGCCCCCGGCAGCGCGGGGCACTGGGCGTACGTCAACGGCGCCTTCGTGCCGGTGGGGCCGGGCGGCCAGGGCGGCGGCGTCCTGCGCAAGGGCGGCCAGGGGCGGGTGGCCCGGCTGCGGGAGCTGCTCCAGCGCACCTTCCAGGGCGAGCCCGCGGCCCTGGCCGGACCGGCGGCCGCGGAGGCGGCGGAGCGGCCCGGGGAGCGGGCCGGCCGGCAGGGGTTCGGCCAGCTCGCCGCGCTGGTGATGCTGGTGATCGGCATCGTGGCGCTGCTCAACGCGCTGAACATCCAGACCGCCAAGCCGTACACCTGGCCGCTGCTGGCGATCGGCGTCGGCGTCGCGCTGGTCTGGCGGCAGGCCGACGACTCGCGCTGGCAGCGCTGGTTCGGGCTGGAGGAGGGCGAGCGGCGGCGCGGCGCCTACACCAGGGTCGGCGCGGGCGTGCTGCTGGTGGTGGCCGGCATCATCGGCTTCCTGGTCCTCCAGGGCACCGGCTCCACCCTCGGGTCGGTGATCGAGGCCTCGCTGGCGGTGCTGGCCGGCGTGCTGGTGCTGGTGGGCCCGTACGCGCTGCGGATGTGGCAGGACCTCGGCGCCGAGCGCACCGCCCGGATCCGGGCCCAGGAGCGGGCCGAGATCGCCGCCCACGTGCACGACTCGGTGCTGCACACCCTCACCCTGATCCAGCGCCGCGCGGAGGACCCGAAGGAGGTGCTGCGCCTGGCCCGCGCCCAGGAGCGCGAGCTGCGGCTGTGGCTCTACCGCCCGGAGGCCGCCGCCGAGGCCGCGCCCGACACCCTGGCGGAGCGGCTGCGCGAGGTCGTCGCCGAGGTCGAGGACCGGCACGGCGTGCCGGTGGAACTGGTCTGCGTCGGCGACTGCCCGATGGACGAGCGGATCTCGGCACAGATGCAGGCCGCGAGGGAGGCGATGGTCAACGCGGCCAAGTACGGTGGCGGGGGACCGGTCCAGGTCTACGCCGAGGTGGAGGGGCGGACGGTGTCGGTGTTCGTACGCGACCACGGCCCCGGCTTCGATCCCGACGAGGTGCCCGAGGACCGGATGGGCGTTCGCGAGTCGATCATCGGCCGGATGAAGCGCAACGGCGGCACCGCCAAGGTGCGGCCCGCGCCGGACGGCGGGACCGAGGTCGAGCTGGAGATGGAGAGAACTGATGACTGAGCCTGCAGGTGGGGCCATGGGGGTACCCCCGGCCGAAGGCGGGGGGAGAGTGGCCCGGGTCGTCCTGGTCGACGACCACCGGATGTTCCGCACGGGTGTGCGGGCCGAGATCGGCCGCACCGAGGTGACCGGGATCGACGTGGTCGGCGAGGCCGACGACGTCGAGTCGGCGGTGAAGGTGGTCGCCGCGACGAAGCCGGACGTCGTGCTGCTCGACGTCCACCTGCCCGGCGGCGGCGGGGTCGAGGTGCTGCGGCGCTCCGCCTCGCTGATGGGCGACCCACAGGGGGTGCGCTTCCTCGCGCTGTCCGTCTCGGACGCCGCCGAGGACGTGATCGGCGTGATCCGCGGCGGTGCGCGCGGCTACGTCACCAAGACCATCACGGGCACCGACCTGGTCAACGCGATCTTCCGGATCTCCGACGGCGACGCCGTCTTCTCCCCCCGGCTGGCCGGCTTCGTGCTGGACGCCTTCGCGGCTACCGACACCCCGCCCGTCGACGAGGACCTCGACCGGCTCACCCAGCGCGAGCGCGAGGTGCTGCGGCTGATCGCCCGCGGCTACGCCTACAAGGAGATCGCCAAGCAGCTGTTCATCTCCGTCAAGACGGTGGAGAGCCACGTCTCGGCCGTCCTGCGCAAGCTCCAGCTGAGCAACCGTCACGAGCTGACCCGCTGGGCGACGGCCCGCCGGCTGGTCTGACCCCGCGACAGGAACGCACGCGGGCCCGCCGCTCCGGTACCGGAG
>NZ_JBHUWW010000143.1:0-21699 GCF_042669755.1 Kitasatospora sp. NPDC057223
GTGTGGCGCCAGGTCCGAAGGGACCGGGCGCCACACCCTTCGGCGTTCCCGGGTGCGTTTCGCCGCCCGGGCCAATGACTCTGCGTTACGGACGAGTGCATCAATGATTAAGATTTTGCGCTGATTGATTGACATCTTGCGGCGCAGACTTCTACTGTCGGCGCGAAGCCGGGCGCTCGACGTCGGGCCACCCCACCCCATCGCGCAAGTCCGTTGCAGCGGCGTGCCCCGTCCCCCGGGGCCGCGTCTGCCGACGTTCCCAGGAAAGGCCCTGATCCCCATGGACGGCATCAGAACCCGCCAGGCCCTCGGGCTGAGCATCGCCACCGCACTGGCCCTCGGTCTCACCGCCTGCGGCGGCCCGTCGTCCGGCCCGGCAGCCGGAGGAGGCGACGGCGTGGTGACGATCAGCGTCAACGGCATGCCGGCGGCCACTCAGACCGTGGACCGCAAGAACTTCGAGGACGACGTCAAGGCCTTCGAGGCGAGCCACCCGAAGATCAGGATCGATGCCCGCGAGGGGCAGATGGACCCGACCACCTTCGCGGCGAAGCTGGCGGGCGGGCAGCTGGAGGACGTCTACTACGTCTACTTCACCGACCCGGCCGGCCTGATCCAGCGTCACCAGGCCAAGGACATCACCGCCGAGCTCAAGGACTTCCCCGGCCTCGCCGACATCCGGCCCGCGCTGCAGGACGTGTTCCGGGACTCCGCCGGCAAGGTCTACGGCGTGCCGGAGGGCAACTACTCGCTCGGCCTGGTCTACAACCGCGCGCTCTTCACCAGGGCGGGCCTGGACCCGGACAAGCCGCCGGTCACCTGGGACGAGGTCCGTACCGCCGCCCAGAAGATCACCGCGCTCGGCGACGGCGTCACCGGCTACGCCGAGTACAGCAAGAACAACCAGGGCGGCTGGCACCTCACCTCGTGGATCTACTCCATGGGCGGCGAGGTCGCCGCCCAGCAGGACGGCAAGTGGAAGGCCGCGTTCAACTCGGACGCCGGCCGCAAGGCGCTGCAGATGCTGCACGACATGCGGTGGACCGACCAGAGCATGGGCACCCGTCAGCTGCTGGAGATCCCCGACGTCCAGAAGATGATGGGCTCGGACAAGCTCGGGATGTACATGGCCGGGCCGGACAACATCCCCACCATCGTCAAGCAGTTCGAGCGCAAGTACGAGGACTACGGCCTGGCCGCGCTGCCCGGCACGGCCACCCTCGGCGGCGGCGACGGGTTCATGTTCAACCCGAAGGACACCCCGGAGAAGGTGAAGGCGGGCCTCACCTGGCTCCAGTGGAAGTACCTGAACCCGGACCGCGAGGAGGAGATCACCAAGAAGTCGGTCGGCGGCTCGATCCCGATCGGCCTCCCGCAGCCCAACCTGTGGGCCGGCGCCTCCGCCGCCAAGGTCGACGCGATCCACCAGAAGTACGCCAACGTGCCGGTGCAGAACTTCAAGCCGTTCGTCGACCGCAGCGACTCCGTCAAGGTCAAGGTCGAGCCGCCGAACGCCCAGCAGATCTACACCGTCCTGGACGCCGTCATGCAGGCGGTGCTGACCGACAAGGACGCCGACATCCCCGCGCTGCTCGCCGGCGCCGAGGGCAAGGTCAACAGCATCCTGGCCACGGTCAAGTGACCTGACCCCGGTGTGGAGGCCGACGGCCGACCCCCGAGGCGTCGGCCTCCATCCCCGGCCCCGCGCCGGACCCCCAAGGACCAAGGCAGAGCAGGAAACGAGCCAGCCCATGACGGCCGAACCCTTCACCGCGCACCGAGCCCCGGAGCGCGCAGTCACCCAGCGGGAGACCGGCGGGCGCGAAGCCCCCCGCCCCGGCAGTACCGGCGCCCCCGCCCCCGCCCCGCCCTCCGCCTCCGAGCGGCTGCGCCGCAAGGTCCGCGACAACCTGGTCGCCTACCTCTTCCTGACGGCAGGCATCCTCTGCTTCGCGCTGTTCTCCTGGTACCCCATCGTCCGGGGCGTGCTGCTCAGCTTCCAGCAGGTCAACTTCGCGGAGCCCGCCCGGTGGGTCGGGCTGGACAACTTCCGCCGTCTCCTCGACGACCCGCTCTTCCTGACCGCCTGGCGCAACACCGGCTGGTTCACCCTGCTCGCACTGGTCTTCGGCTTCGCCGCGCCGTTCGCCACGGCCGTCGTGCTGAACGAACTCCGGGACGGCCGGGGCTACCTGCGGATGACGGTCTACCTGCCGGTGATGCTCCCGCCGGTCGTCACCATGCTGCTCTGGCGCTGGTTCTACGACCCGGGCCCCGGCCTGTTCAACAACGCGCTGAAGGTCCTGCACCTGCCGGCCCAGCAGTGGCTGGAGTCGCAGAACCTGTCGATGGTCTCGCTGGTCCTGGTCTCCACCTGGGCGAACATGGGCACCACGACGCTGATCTACCTGGCCGCCCTCGGCGGGATCCCCGGCGAGCTGTACGAGGCCGCGGAGCTGGACGGCGCCTCGATCCGGCAGCGGCTGTGGCACGTGACCGTCCCGCAGATGCGCTTCATCCTGATGATCACCCTGCTGCTGCAGGTGATCGGCACCATGCAGGTCTTCGTCGAGCCGTTCGTGCTGACCGGGGGCGGGCCGAACGACGCGACCGTGACCGTCCTGCTGCTGCTGTACCGCTACGCGTTCGTCTACAACGACTTCGGCCTGGCCAGCGCCATGAGCACGGTGCTCTTCGTGGTGCTCGGGCTCTTCGCGGGTGTCTACCTGCGCCTGACCCGGACCAAGGGCTGAGAGGAATCCCCATGGCTGCCGAATCCGCTGTCCGCACCCTGGTCGCGCCGACCGAGATGAGCCGCCGGGCCGGCCGGTTCATCTACCGCTTCGTCCTGGCCGCCACGCTGGTGAGCTTCACCGCCGCCTTCGTCTTCCCGCTGTACTGGATGGCGAGCGGCGCCGTGAAGTCCTCCGCCGAACTCGCCCAGCCCGCGCCCACCCTGCTGCCGCACAGCTGGCACCCGGAGAGCTACGCGGACGCCTGGTCCAGCGTCGGGCTCGGGCACTACTTCCTCAACACGCTGCTGCTGGCCGCCGGAGCCTGGGCGTTCCAGCTGCTGGTGGACGTCTCCGCCGCGTACGCGCTCTCCAAGCTGCGGCCGGTGCTCGGGAACGTGGTCCTGGGGATGATGCTGGCGACGCTGATGCTGCCGGTGTCCGCCCTGCTGGTGCCGACCTACCTGACGGTCGTGGACGTGCCGCTGATCCACGTCAACCTCATCAACACGCCGTTCGCGGTCTGGCTGCCGGCCGCCGCCAACGCGTTCAACATCTTCATCCTGAAGCGCTTCTTCGACCAGATCCCGGCCGAGCTCCTGGACTCCGCGCGGATCGACGGCGCCGGCCCGGTCAGGGTCCTGGCCTCCGTGGTCCTGCCGCTGTCGCAGCCGGTGCTCGCCGTCGTGTCGATCTTCGCGGTGGTCGGGGTCTGGAAGGACTTCCTCTGGCCGATGCTCGTCCTGCCGGACCCGGCCAAGCAGCCGATCACCGTCGCACTCAACCGGCTCTCCATCGACATGCCGGCCAACCAGTTGCTGGCCGGGATGGTGATGGCCAGCATCCCGCTGCTGGTGCTGTTCCTGATCTTCCAGCGCCACATCCTCGCGGGCCTGACCGCGGGCAGCCTCAAGGGCTGACGGCCCGCCGCCTCCTGACCCAACCACGCAAGGTCCACCCGCGCCGGGCCCCCCACCGATGCCCGGCCACCCCCACACTCGGCAACGAAGCCGGGAAGGACACACCGTGTCAGCTCTCAAGAACAACCCCCGCAGACGTGCCCGGCTCGCCCTGCCCGTCCTGATGTCGATGATCGGCGCGGTCGCCCTCTGGGGCGTCACGCCGTCCGCCCACGCGGCGACCACCGTGGTCGAGGCGGAGTCCTCCGCCCTGGCCGGTGGTGCTTCGGTCGGTACGGATCATGCCGGTTTCACGGGTTCGGGTTTCGTCGGTGGGTTCACCGACGCGAACAAGGGGAGTGCGTCGACGTCGTTCCAGGTGCAGTCGGCTGCGGCCGGTGCGGGGTCGGTGCGGGTCCGGTACGCGAACGGGACGGGTGCGGCGATGACGCTGAGCCTGTACGTGAACGGGTCGAAGGTGCGTCAGGTGAGTCTGCCGGCGACGGCGAACTGGGACAGCTGGGGTACGAGTGACCAGGCGGTCACCTTCGCGGCCGGGGCCAACACGGTCGCGCTGACGTTCGGTGCGGCAGACAGCGGCAACGTCAACCTCGACAACATCACCGCCGTCACCCCGGACCCGGGCACCACCCCGCCGCCGGCCACCGGTCAGATCGAGGCGGAGTCGGCAGTCCTGTCGGGTGGTGCTTCGGTCGGTACGGATCACGCGGGTTTCACGGGTTCGGGTTTCGTCGGTGGGTTCACCGACGCGAACAAGGGGAGTGCGTCGACGTCGTTCCAGGTGCAGTCGGCTGCGGCCGGTGCGGGGTCGGTGCGGGTCCGGTACGCGAACGGGACGGGTGCGGCGATGACGCTGAGCCTGTACGTGAACGGGTCGAAGGTGCGTCAGGTGAGTCTGCCGGCGACGGCGAACTGGGACAGCTGGGGTACGAGTGACCAGGCGGTCACCTTCGCGGCCGGGGCCAACACGGTCGCGCTGACCTTCGGTGCGGCAGACAGCGGCAACGTCAACCTCGACAACATCACCGTCACCGCACCCGGCGCCACCACGGCCCCGCCCACCACGGCCCCGCCCACCACCCCGCCCCCCGCCGGCAGCCCCACGCACCAGGCCGAGGACGCGTTCTTCTCCGGCGGCCCGTCCGTCAGCACCGCCGCCGCAGGCTCCACCGGCACCGGCTACCTCACCGGCTTCGCCGCCCAGGGTGCCCGCGCGGTGTTCTCCGTCAACGCTCCCACGGCGACCGGCTACCCGGTGGCGCTGCGCTACCGCACCTCCGGCACCGGCGCGGCCTCGATCACCCTCACCGCCAACGGGCTGAAGGTCCAGCAGGTGGCCCTGCCCGGCACCGGCGGGGCCTGGAGCAGCGTCAGCGTCAGCACCCCGCTCCGGGCTGGCCTCAACACCGTGACCCTGCGCACCGAGGCGGGCGACGCCGGCAGCCCCGACCTGGACGGCATCACCGTCACCGGCGCAACCGCCAACGCCACCCGCGGTGCCACCGTCCCGTACACCACGTACGAGGCGGAGGACGGTGCCACCAACGCCGGCACCGTCGGCCCGGACCGCAGCTACCTGTCGGTCGCCGCCGAGGCCTCCGGCCGCAAGGCCGTCGTGCTCGACAGCACCGGTGAGTACGTCCAGTTCACCCTGACCAAGCCCGCCAACGCGCTGACCCTGCGCTACTCCCTCCCGGACAACGCGGCGGGCACCGGCACCGCGGCCACACTCAGCCTGTACGCCAACGGCAGCCAGGTCCGGGACATCGATCTCAGCTCCAGGTACAGCTGGGTATACGGCGGTTACCCCTACAGCAACGACCCCGCGCAGGGCTCCGGGCACCACTTCTTCGACGAGACCCGCCAGATCGTCGGCGACTTCCCGGCCGGGACGGTGCTGAAGTTCCAGAAGGACGCGGCCGACACCGCGGCCTCCTACACGCTGGACCTGGTGGAGGCCGAACAGGTCGCCCCCGCCCGGTCGATGCCCGCCACCGGCTTCGTGTCCGCCACCACCCTCGGGGTCACCGCCGACGACGGCAGCGACGACACCAGCGCGCTCAACAGCGCGGTGGCCAACGCGAAGTCGCAGGGCAAGGGTCTCTGGCTGCCGGCCGGCACGTACAACATCTCCGGTCACGTCAACCTCACCGGCATCGCGCTGCGCGGCGCCGGCGAGTGGGCCACCACGCTGAAGGGCCTGAACGGCAAGGGCGGCCTGTTCGGGCAGGGCGGTACCAACACCGTCCAGGACCTGACCATCGCCGGGGACGTCTCCTACCGCGACGACGCCAACTTCGACGCGGCGATCGAGGGCAACTTCGGTACCGGCTCGACCATCCAGGACGTCTGGATCGAGCACACCAAGGTCGGTCTCTGGATCGACGCGCCCACCGACGGCCTGTTCGTCGACGGGCTGCGGATCCGCGACACCTTCGCCGACGGCGTCAACCTGCACAAGGGCACCGTCAACACCGAGGTGTGGAACACCAGTGTCCGCAACACCGGCGACGACGGCCTCGCGATGTTCTCCGAGGGCCAGGCGGTCGCCAACTCGGCCTTCCGCTTCAACACCGTCCAGTCGCCGTTGCTCGCCAACGCCGTCGGCATCTACGGCGGCAACGCCAACCGGGCCGAGGACAACCTGCTCGCCGACACCGTCACCGGTTCGGCCGGCATCGCGATCAGCAGCCGCTTCGCGCCGGTGCCGTTCAGCGGCACCACCTCGGTGCAGCGCAACACCCTGCTGCGCACGGGCGGCCTGGAGCCCAACTGGAACAGCAGGTTCGGCGCCCTGTGGATCTACGCCGACAGCTCCGACATCACCGCACCCGTGCTCGTCCAGGACCTCGACATCCTCGACAGCACCTACAGCGGCATCCTGCTCTCGTACCAGAAGACCATCACCAACCTGACGGTCAAGAACGTGCGGATCCAGAACACCGGCGCCTACGGCGTGGAGATCATCTCCAACGGCTCGGGCAGCTTCTCCGGTGTGACCGTCACCGGCACCGCCTCCGGCGGGCTCAGCTCCAGCGGTACCTTCACCGTCAACCGGGGTACCGGTAACACCGGTTGGTAATGCCCGCCCCGATCTGCAGTACCCGGTCCGCCCCGTCGTAGGGGCGGACCGGCCTCGCCCCGCGCGGGCCCCGCTTCCGAACAGCCTGGAGAGACCACCGTGTCCGAGACCAACACCCCCGCCGCTCCGCCGTGGTGGCGGCACGCCGCGATCTACCAGATCTACGTGCGCAGCTTCGCCGACGGCAACGGCGACGGCATGGGTGACCTCGCCGGTGTCCGCGACCGGCTGCCCTACCTGCGCGATCTTGGCGTGGACGCCCTGTGGTTCAACCCCTGGTACCTCTCGCCGATGGCCGACGGCGGCTACGACGTCGCCGACTACCGGGACATCGACCCGCTGTTCGGCACGCTGGCCGAGGCGGAGCAACTGATCTCCGAGGCGCACGACTTCGGCATGCGGGTGATCGTCGACCTGGTCCCCAACCACTGCTCCGACCAGCACGACTGGTTCCGCCTGGCGCTGGCCGCCGGCCCGGGATCGCCCGAGCGGGAGCGGTTCTGGTTCGTCCCCGGCCGCGGCGAGTCGGGTGAACTGCCGCCCAACGACTGGCAGTCCTACTTCGGCGGCAACGCCTGGACCAGGATCACCGAGGCCGACGGCACCCCCGGGCCCTGGTACCTGCACATGTTCGCGCCCGAGCAGCCGGACCTGAACTGGGAACACCCGGACGTCCGGGCCGAGTTCGAGTCCATCCTGCGCTTCTGGCTGGACCGGGGGGTGGACGGGTTCCGGATCGACGTCGCCCACGGCCTGGCCAAGGAGCCCGGCCTGCCCGACGTCGGCCCCGACCCCGACGTCACCCGCCTGCCCTACCAGGACTGCGACGCCGTCCACGACATCTACCGCAGCTGGCGCAAGATCTCCGACTCCTACGGGGGCGAGCGCGTCTTCGTCGGCGAGGTCTGGCTGCCCACCCCCGAGCAGTTCGCCCGCTACCTGCGCGCCGACGAGCTGCACTCCGCGTTCAACTTCGACTTCCTCTGCTGCGCCTGGGACGCCGAGGCGCTGCGCGAGGTCGTGGACACCACCCTGGCCGCCCATCTGCCGGTCGGCGCGCCGCCCACCTGGGTGCTCTCCAACCACGACACGATCCGCCACGTCACCCGCTACGGCCGCGCGGACACCTCGTTCGACATGGGCGACAAGCGGCTCGGCGACCCGAGCGACGTCGAGCTGGGCCGGCGCCGGGCCCGTGCGGCCGCGCTGCTCACGCTCGCGCTGCCCGGCGGCGTCTACGTCTACCAGGGCGACGAGCTGGGGCTGCCCGAGGTGCAGGAGATCCCGGACCACCTCATCCAGGACCCGACCTTCGTCCGCTCCCAGGGCGCCGACCGCGGCCGGGACGGCTGCCGGGTGCCGCTGCCCTGGTCGGGCGAGCCGGGATCGCTCGGTTTCTCGCCGGCCGGCGCGGGCGCCGCGCCGTGGCTGCCGCAGCCCTCGGGCTGGGCGGGTCTGAGTGTCGCGGCCCAGCTGGCCGACCCCGGATCGGCGCTGTCGCTCTACCGGGAGGCACTGGCGCTGCGACGGGAGCGGCTGACCGCGCTCACCGAGACCCTGCGGTGGGAGGAGGCAGGCCCGGGCGCGCTGTCCTTCGCGCGCGACGGCGGGTTCCGCTGCCTGGTCAACCTCGGGGAAGTTCCGGTTGCGCTGCCGGAGGACTCCGTCGTCCTTCTCAGCAGCTCACCGCTCGTTACCGGCGTTCACGGGGAGCGGTCGCTCCCGACGGACGCCTGTGCGTGGTTCACGATCGGCTGACGGGTCTCCCGCCCGGAGGCGGGGCGGATCAGGCGAACGACGGCCGGCGGCCGAACGGGCGGCGCAGCAGGCGCCCGCCCTTGCGGACGGTCGCCGGCTGCTCCGCCGCCGCCCGGCCCGCGAGCCGGTCGGCCTCGTGGTCCGAGATGCGCGGCGGGGGGCCGTACCCGGTGTCGGTGTCGGGCTGAAGCTGGGTCAGTGCTGCGACGAGTACGGAGTAGTCGCTCATTGTCGGGCTCCTTTCGGGTTACTTCCTATGACCTCAAGGATGACCGGCCGTCATGACGACGGTTTTGCAGGCGAGTCTCGATCGGGTGGCCGTTCGGTGGACGTTTGCCCTCGGGTGTTACGACGGCTTGCGCGGATGTTACGGGACGATAAGCGGAACCTGGGTTCCCAGTAACGGTTACTTATCGTAGTCGAATGTTACGATCGGTGCGGGTGTGCAGCAGGCATTCCCCTGCGGCTGATGTGCCCCCAGCGAGAAGAGTTGCGATGACCACCGAGACCGTCGACGTGGACCGGTCCGACCCCGCCTACCGGACCTGGCTCAAGGAGGCCGTCCGCCGGGTCCAGGCCGACGCCAACCGCTCCGCGGACACCCACCTGCTGCGCTTCCCGCTCCCTGCCGGCTGGGGGATCGACCTCTACCTCAAGGACGAGTCCACCCACCCGACCGGCAGTCTCAAGCACCGGCTGGCCCGCTCGCTCTTCCTCTACGGGCTCTGCAACGGGTGGATCCGCCCCGGAAAGCCCGTGATCGAGGCGTCCAGCGGCTCCACCGCCGTCTCCGAGGCCTACTTCTCCGGCCTGATCGGGGTGCCGTTCATCGCCGTGATGGCCAGGACCACCAGCCAGTCCAAGATCGACCTGATCGAGTTCCACGGCGGCAGCTGCCACCTGGTCGACAACGCCTGCGAGGTCTACGAGGTCGCCACCCGGCTCGCCGAGGAGACCGGCGGCCACTACATGGACCAGTTCACCTACGCCGAGCGGGCCACCGACTGGCGGGGCAACAACAACATCGCCGAGTCGGTCTTCGCCCAGCTGCGCCTGGAGCCGCACCCCGAACCGGCCTGGATCGTCGCCACCGCCGGCACCGGCGGCACCTCCGCGACCATCGCCCGGTACGTCCGCTACATGCAGCACGACACCCGGATCTGCGTCGCCGACCCGGAGAACTCCTGCTTCTTCAAGGGCTGGGTCGAGCACGACCCGGCCGCCGTCTGCGACAGCGGCTCGCGGATCGAGGGCATCGGCCGGCCCCGGATGGAGCCCAGCTTCGTGCCCGGCGCGATCGACCGGATGATGAAGGTCCCGGACGCCGCCTCGATCGCCACCATGCGGGTCCTGGAGGAGGTGCTCGGCAAGAAGGCCGGCGCCTCCAGCGGCACCGGGCTGTGGAGCGCGCTGCGGATCGTCGCCGAGATGCGGGCGGCGGGCCGGCGCGGCAGCGTCGTCACGCTGATCTGCGACCCCGGCGACCGCTACCTCGACAAGTACTACTCGGACGACTGGCTGGCCGGACAGGGCATCGACATCGCGCCCCACCGGGCACGGCTGAGGGAGTTCCTGGCCGGCGGAGCCTGGACGGGCTGACCGTCCGGTCAGCTCTCGTCGGGCGGGCCTGAAGGCGGATCAGGCCGTCGGCCTGGTCCGGGCCGACGGGGCGAGGACGACCTCGCGGACGTGCTCGCCGGCGGCCGCGGCGGCGTCGGCGGGCAGCCCCTCGTCGGTCACCCAGGTGTCCGCCTCGGCGAGTTCGGCGAAGGTGGACAGCCCGAGGACGCCCCACTTGGTGTGGTCGGCGACCAGGACCACCCGGCCGGCCGAGTCGATGAACCGCCGGTTGGTCTCGGCCTCGGCGATGTTCGGGGTGGAGAGACCCGCCTCGGCGGAGAGGCCGTGCACACCGAGGAACAGCAGGTCGAAGCGGAGCGAGCGGATCGCCCGGTCGGCGACCGGGCCGACCAGCGAGTCGGACGGCGTGCGCACCCCGCCGGTCAGCACCACCGTCGCGTCCGCGCCCTCGCCCCGGCGGCGGGCCTGCTCGAAGACGTCCGAGACCGGCACGGAGTTGGTCACCACCGTCAGCCGTTCGATGCCGGTGAGGAGCCCGGCCAGCGCGAACGTCGTCGTGCCGCCGGAGAGCGCGACGGCCGAACCGGGCGCCACCAGGGCGGCGGCCGCGCGGGCGATGTCCTCCTTGGCGGAGGGCTCCAGCGCCGACTTCGCCTCGAAACCGGGCTCGTGGGTCCGGGCGGACCCGGCCGGGACGGCGCCGCCGTGCACCTTCTCCAGTACGCCGGCCCGGGCCAGCGCGTCGAGGTCGCGGCGGATCGTCATGTCCGAGACGTTCAGCCGCCGGGTCAGCTCGTTGACCCGGACGCCGCCGCGCCGCCGCACCTCGTCCAGGATCAGCGCCCGGCGCTGCTCGGCCAGCAGATTGCCGTTGTCCGCCACGTGCGCGGCCGCCTTTCGCCGATCGGGGTCGGTCCCTCGCGCCATCCTCGCACGGGCCCCCGGCCGGAAGCACGGGCCCTACGGGGTCCCGGCCCCCGGGAGGTCCGCCGGGACGAGCAGCTGGAGCTCCTCGGTGGACGGGTCGGCGAGGTGGGCGACCCGCATCGCGTGCCGTTCGACCATCGTCTCGAACACCTGCCGGGCGGTGCGGCCGTTGCCGAAGCCGGGCCCGCGCTCCAGCCCGGCGAAGTGGTGCAGCAGTGCGCCCTCGGTCGCCTCGGCCAGCGCGTACTCGTGCTCGGCGCACTGCGAGCGGGCGATCTCCAGCAGCTCGCCGGCCGTGTAGTCGGGGAAGGTGACGGTGCGGGAGAAGCGCGAGGAGACGCCGGGGTTGGCGGACAGGAAGCGCTCCATCTCCAGCGTGTAGCCGGCCACGATCACCACCACCTCGTCCCGGTGGTCCTCCATCAGCTTGACCAGGGTGTCGATCGCCTCCCGGCCGAAGTCCCGGGCGCCGTCCTCGGGGGCGAGGGCGTACGCCTCGTCGATGAACAGCACGCCGCCGCGCGCGCGGTCGAAGGCCGCGGCGGTGCGGATCGCGGTCGAGCCGATGTGCTCGCCCACCAGGTCGACCCGGGCGACCTCGACCAGGTGGCCCTGCTGCAGGACGCCCAGCGACGCCAGGATCTCCCCGTACAGGCGCGCCACGGTGGTCTTGCCGGTGCCGGGGGCGCCGGTGAAGACCAGGTGGCGGCGGAGCGAGGGCGCCTTCAGCCCGGCCTGCCGGCGGCGCCGCCCGACCGAGATCAGGTCGATCAGGGTGCGCACCTCCTGCTTGACGGTGGCCAGGCCGACCAGCGCGTCCAGTTCGGCGAGCGCCTCGTCGGCCGGCCGGCAGTCGGGGATCGCGGTGATCTGCGCGAGGGCGGGCAGCGGGGCCGCGGCCGCGGCGACGGCGGTGGCCCGGGCGCTCCGGGGCGTGGGCAGCGCGGTGGCGGCCTGCGGCTGGGCGGGGGCGACGTCGTCCGAGGTGCAGTGCTCGACCACCGGCCCCGGCTCGGAGAACTCGAAGCCGGCCCGCTCGTTCTGTTCGGCCCGGCAGCGGGTGAGGGAGGTGCGGCAGCCGTCGATGATGTGGAAGCCGAAGCCCTTGCCCTGCGAGACGCGGCAGTCCTCGAAGGTGCCGCGCCCCTGGGCGGAGATGTAGACCGCGGCCTCGGCGCTGCCCCGGACGGTGCACTCGCGCAGCACCGGGTCGGCGCCCTTGGTGACGATCACCCCGGTGGCGACCTCGGAGATCTCGCAGTCGGTGAGCAGCCCGCCGCTGCCGTGGTCGCGGAACCAGAGCCCGGTGCCCGCGCCCTGGACCCGGCAGCCGGACAGCGCGACGGTGGCCCCGCCGCTGACCGAGACGGCCGAACTGCGGATCCGGCTGAACGAGCAGTCCTTCGCGGTCGCCCGGGACTCGCGGTCCAGCACGAAGAGCGCGTCGGGCAGGTCGTGCAGCGAGCAGTCGGTCAGCGTCAGCTGGGCGCCGTCGCTGACCCAGAGCGCCGGGTAGTCGCCGCCGCTGCTGTGGATCTCGCAGCCCTCGGCGACGGCCGTGGTGCCGGTGTCCCAGACCGACAGGGCGCCGCGCCCGAAGTCGCGGATGGTGGTCTGCGCGAGGCTGAGCCGGGCCCGGCCGCGCAGGTCGGCGCCGTTCTCCGGCAGGTCGTGCACCCGGCAGCCGACGAGGGTGAGCTCCGCCTCGCCGTCCAGGGTGAGGCCGTTGCCGGTGACCCGGTGGATCTCGCAGTCGGTCAGCCGGCCGTCGGCGTGCGCCTCGGCCTGCACGCCGCTGCCGCGGATCTCGTAGATCTCGCAGGAGGTCAGCTCGGCGGCGCTGCCCGGATCGGTCAGCAGCACGCCGGCGCCGCTCGCGTGGTGCAGCCGGCAGCGCTGCAGGACGGCGGTGGCGCCGCCGAGCACGGCCAGCCCGGCCTGGCCGGCGGCCTCCACCTCGCAGTCCTCGAACACGGCGGCGGTGCCCGCCCCGCGCAGCCGCAGGCCCAGGCCCGCCGGGTTGTCCACCACACAGCCGCTGAGGGCCGGCCGGGCGCCGTCGGTGATCTCCACCCCGGCGGCGGAGCGGGTCTCCACCCGGCAGCCGATCAGCACGGGAGTCGCCTCCGGGCCGGTGATCAGCACGGCGGGGACGGAGCTGTCGTTGCCCTCGATCACCAGGGCCCGCACGGTCGCCCCCGCGGTGACGGTCAGCGCCACGCCGGACGGGGGATCGATCCGGACGCTGCCGAGACCCTCCGCCGGGACGAGGGTGACCGGCTTGTCGAGCACCAGGTTCTCGCGGAACGTCCCCGGCCGGACGGTCACGGTGTCGCCCGGTTCGGCCGCCGCCAGCGCCTCCGTCAGCGTCTCGTACTCCCCGGCGCGCCGCCGCCAGCGGGAGGCGCTGTCCTGCGTGACCCGGACCCTGTGCTCAGCCATCACGCTCCGCCATCCCCACCTTCGTCGAGCCCGCCTGCGTCCAACCCACCACCTCGGGCCCGCCCACCGTAGCGCGCCCGCGCCGCCCCGCCGGGCCGACAGTCGCTCCCGCGTTTCAACGAGTGCGCACAGTTTCGGTTCCGACGCCGCCCGGCATCCGCCGGCCGGTCCTAGTCGGCCGCACCGGCGGGCCACGGCGGACGGGTCTCCAGCACCGTCACCTCGTCCCCGAGCCGGAGGACGCCGAGGACGTCACCCGTCACACCGGCGGGGCGTTCGGGGATCAGGTTCTGCCCGAACGAGGCCTTCTTCAGCAGCCGGTGGTGCTTGGCGAGGGTGCGCAGCGGCTCGCGCCCGCGCCGTTCGCCGTTCTCCTGGTCCGTGGTGGTGACCACGCAGCGTCCGCAGGGCTTGACGGCCCGGAAGGTCAGCTCGCCGATCCGGACCCGGTGCCAGGTGTCCTCCGCCCAGGCCTCGGTGCCGCTGACCACGAGGTTCGGGCGGAAGCGGCTCATCGGCAGCGGCTGCGCCTGCTCGCCCGGCCCGGCCTGCGCGTCGGGGTCGGCGGCGATCAGTTCGTTCAGCCGGTCGAGCGAGCCGGTGGTGGTGAGCAGCAGCGGGAAGCCGTCGGCCATCGAGACGCTCTCGCCGGGCCGCGCGAAGGCGGGGTCGACGGGCCGCCGGCGCGGGTCGTCCAGGTGGACGAGGCGGTAGGCGCCGACGTGCTGGGCGATCCAGGCCTGGGCCTTGTCGTCGGCCTCGGCGGCCTGGAAGCGGGTGCCCCACACCTCGACGTCGAGCAGGCGGTCCTGCCGGGCGGCGGAGGGGGCGGGCACCTCGACGCCGGAGCCGTCCGGGGCGGTGAGGGTGAGGGTGCCGTCCTCGGCGGGGGAGGTGCGGATCTGCCCGAGCGAGGGCTCCTCGCGCTGGCTGACGAACCGCCCGGTGGCGTCGACCAGCATCCAGCGGCGGTCCCCGGCCAGCCCCCAGGGCTCGACCCGGGCGCTCGCGGGGCTCAGCCGGTAGGTGGCCTTGACGGGGTACAGGTGGAGTCCGCTCAGCTGTGGCATGCCATCATCCTGCCAGCCGCGCGGCACTCGTCCGGGCGCCGGGTGGGGGGCGGCCGGAAGTGGCGGGGGAACGCGCACGGACCGCCCGGGTGCCGCGGTGCGGCGGTCCGGACGGTCCGTGGATGACCCGTTCTGCTCCGTACGCCCGGCTCTCGTCTCGCGCCGGGCTCTGCTCAGGTGGTGCGGGTGCGGCGGGGCTGGATTCAGTAGGCCTGACCCTGGGACTGGTAGCCGGGCTGGGCGTACTGGCCCTGCTCGCCGTAGGCGGGACGCTGCGGCTGGACGGGGCGCACGGGCGCCGGGCCGGCGGCCGGACGCAGCTGGTTGCCGCCGAAGCTCTGATCGGCCGCCTGCTGCGGGAAGCCCTGGCCGGTCTGGCTCTGGCCGCCGAACGGCTGTCCGGTGAAGGACTGCTGCCCGCCGAAGGACTGCCCGCCGAACGACTGCTGCCCGCCGAAGCTCTGGCCGCCGAAGCCCTGCTGGGCCGCCTGCGCACCGAACGGCTGGCCGCCGCCGACGCCCTGCGGGGCGGTGGCGAAGGTGTTCTGGCCGCCGAAGCTCTGGCCGCCGGACTGGTAGGCCGGCGCGGACTGCGGCTGCTGGAAGCCGGGCATCGGCGCCTGCGGGCGCTGCGACGGCACGTACGGCTGCTGCGGTCCGCCGTAGCCGGGCACCGGGGGCTGCGGTGCCGAGGCGTAGACGGGCTGCGCCGGGATGTAGGAGGTGGCGGGGCCGGCACCCGGGCTGCTGCTCGGCCCGGGGCCGAGCGCGAGGCGGGCGGGCGGCAGAGCGGGCAGGTTGCTGCCGGTGCTCTCGTACCCGGTGGAGTACCGGCTCTCGTAGGACGGGCCGAGGCCCGAGCCGTAGCCGGTGGACATGGCCGGCGGCAGGGCCGCGGGCACGTTGATCGGCGCGATCTGCGGGACACCGCGCTCTGCGACGAGGCTGTCGTAGATGGGCGTGCCGGAGGAGAAGGACGGAGGGGGGTAGCCGACTCCGTCGTAGGAGCGGGGCGAGGTCATGGGGCATACGGTAAGCCCACAATGTGCCTGCTGAGGAGAGCGGGAGGCCGGGCAGTTCAAGTGTTTACACACTCTTCGCTCGCACAAACCACTCGTAAGTAGTAACTTCCGACATTTCGGCGTCCAGTTCAGGCCACCAGGGCACGCCAAGCGACGGGTCGAACACGAATCGGGTGGCCGGATGTCCGCCCGCTGGGACACTCCGGGGCAGCCGGCCCAGGTTCACCCGTACCGGTGGGCGTGCGCCGGTACGGCCGAGCCCCCGCCCGCGGCGGACCGCCGGGTGGCGGCCCGCCGGAGAGCCTCGCAGGTGGGAGGCGTCGGCCGGGGGAGTCGACCGCGCTCAGCGGGTCTGCAGGGCCTGCGCCGGGAAGCCCGTCCGGCCGACCAGCTCGGAGGTGCAGAACGAGCAGCGCACCGCCGCCGCCGGCACCGGGCTCAGGCACTCCGGGCAGTCCGCCTTGGCGACCGGCGCCGGCTTGTCCGACTCGAAGCGGGACTGCAGGCGGCCGACCGGCACCACCACGACGAAGTAGATGACGGCGGCCACCAGCACGAAGCTGATCAGCGCGTTCACGAACACGCCGTACGGGAAGTCGGTGCCGGCGACCGCGAAGGTCTTCTGGGTGAAGTCGCCGACCGCGCCCGTCGCGACGCCGATGAGCGGGGTCAGGAAGGCGGTGACGAAGCCGGTGACGACGGCGGTGAAGGCCGCGCCGATGACGATGCCGACCGCGAGGTCCACCACGTTCCCGCGCAGCAGAAAGCTGCGGAATCCCTTGAACACCGGGCTTGCTCCATATCCGTGCTGAGGCCGGCGGTCCTGCGGTGCCGATGCTCGGTGCCGGTGGGCCGACCTGGTGAGGGTGGCGGGCCGAGGCCCTCCGGCCCGACATACTGCCGCCCCAACGGCCCAATGGTCCAACCGAGTTCACCCGATCCGCGTAACCGTCGGACCGACGTCCGAGGCTCGAAGACCTGTGCCTCGGGGGGGCGTTGCGGGCACCGGTGCGCGGTCAGCGCAGGACGGCCCCGAGGCGGTCGGCGTGTGACTGGATCCGTACGACGGCGTCGGCCGTCCGGCGCATCGTCGCCGCGTCCATCTGCGTCCACATCGGCACGGTGAGCACCGAGCCGGCCAGCCGGTCCGTGACCGGAAGGTTCTCCGCCTGGCCGAGATGCGCGTACGCCCGCTGGCGCTGCACCGGCGGGTGGAAGTACCGGCGGGAGTCGATCCCCTCGGCCTTCAGCGCGCGGGCCGACTCCTCGGCGGAGAGACCGAACACCTCGGCGTCGAGGATCAGCGTGAGGTCCTTGAAGGTCGAGACGTCGCCGGGCTCCGGCAGGGCGAGCCGCAGCCCCGGCAGGCCCGCCACCGCCGAGCCGAACGCCGCCGCCAGCGCCCCCCGGTGGGCCACCCGCCCGGGCAGGCCGGCCAGCCAGTTCAGGCCGACCGCCGCGTGCAGCTCGCTCATCCGGGCGTTCAGGCCGGGGAAGAGCGTGTCGTAGTCCCCCGGGTTGCCGTAGTCCCGGGCGATCCGCAGGGTGCGGGCGAGGGCGGCGTCCCTGGTCGCCACCAGCCCGCCCTCGCCCGCCACCGCCACCTTGGTCGGGCTCATCGAGAAGACCTCCGCCAGGCCGAAGCCCCCCACCGGCACCCCGCCCCGGCGGCTGCCGAACCCGTGCGCCGAGTCGTACACCAGCGGCACGCCCGCCGCGTCCGCGACCTCCTGGAGGCGCTCCGTCTGGCAGGGCGTGCCGTACACGTGGGTGGCCATCAGCGCGGCCGGGCGGTCGGCGGCCGCCAGCCGGGCGGCGGCGTCCGCCGGGTCCAGCGTGATGTCCTGCTCCCGGGCCTCCGCGAAGACCGGGGCGCCGCCGGCCCAGTGGGCCGCGTGCGCGGTGGCCGAGAAGGTGAAGCCCGGCATCACCACCGGACGCCCGCCGCCGACGCCGGCGGCCTGCAGGACCAGCATCAGGCCGGCCGTGCAGTTCGAAACGGCCACCACGTGCGGCACGTCCAGCAGTTCGGCGGCGCCCTCCTCCAGCTCGGCCACCGTCGGCCCGTTGGTCAGCTGCCCGCTGTCGAGCACGGCGCCGAGCCGCGCCAGCAGCGCCGCGCGGTCCGGCACCCGGACGCGGGTGAGCGGCAGGCCGGCCGGGAACGCGGGCTCCCCGCCGAGGAGGGCGGGCAGGGCCGGGCGGTCAGGGGTACTGGTCATGATGGGGTTGATCCCTCCGGGTCGGTGACGCTCCATCGGGCCCCGGCCCGCCGGTGCGGACGGGGAGGACGGGGTGGGCCTCGGGCCGGGCGGCGGGGCCCGGGGTGCGCCACTGGCCGGGTGCCACCCGCCAGACCGGCGCGCGCGGCCTGCGCCGGGCGGGGCGGCGGGCCCGGGCCGGCGCGGCGGCGGGGACGACCAGCAGCACCAGCGCCAGCGGCAGGACCTGGACGCGCTCGCGCGACAGGATGCCCATGTTGTTGATGGTCGAGAAGGCCCAGCAGAACAGCAGGGTGTAGACGGTCGCGAAGGCGACGTACGAGCGCTGCACGAACAGCCGGGGCAGCCTGCGCAGCCGGGGCCAGCCGCGGATGAACAGCACCAGCAGGCCGAAGGTCTCCATCGACTGGACCAGGTTCTGGATGTTGGAGGCCTCGAACGGGAACGGCCGGAACAGCACGCTCACCACCGCGACCGGCAGCCGGACGGGGTTGAGGCTGAACGTCGGCGCCGGATCGTCCGGCGCGGTGGCGCTGATCACCGAGTTCCCCTGGCTGGTGCGCCGCGAGGTCTCCGACAGCACCTGGTTGACGGCGTCGCCGCCGGTGCCCTGCGTCCCGAAGAAGGCGGACACCTGTTGCAGCATCAGCATCACCATCACACCCAGCACCACGGCGGTGACGGCGGTGCGCAGCGGCCCCAGCGCCCCGGCCCGGCGCGGCCGCCGGCGCAGCACGTACGCGGCCAGCAGGCCCGCCCCGGCCAGCAGGGTGACGTGCGGGCGGACCATCGCGGTGCCGAGCGAGCCCGCCGCGATGCAGGCGAACGCGCCGAACCTGTGGTCCAGCAGCCGGGCCACGCCGTAGGTGGTCAGGCCGAGGCAGAACATCATCCAGGCGTCCTTGCCAATGCTGGAGGGCCAGAACAGCAGCGACGGCAGGAAGAACACCAGCTTGGCGTACCGGCGGTGGTCCGCCTCGGGGAAGGCGGTCTGCAGGGCGCGCCAGAACAGCAGCAGCCCCCAGAACCCCAGCCAGGAGAACACCAGGAACCCGCCTACCAGCGACGGCCCGGTGATCGCGTAGACCACGCCGGTGACGATGACGACGAAGCCGGTGCCCGCGACCCTCATGCCCAGGTCGTAGTGGAATCCCGCGGAGAACAGGTCGGCCCGGTCCAGGTAGGCGGCGAGCTGGCTCCCCTTCTGGTGGTACATCTTGGCGTCCGCCGCACCGCCGTACAGCACGAAGGCCATCAGGTAGCGGGGAAAGGCGCAGAGCAGTTTGAGGGCCATCGCCAGCATCAGCAGCCGGAAGACGTCCCGGTCGGGGTTGGCGGCGGCGACCCGGGCGAGGATCGGAGTGCCGATCGCCATCAGCGCGGGCAGCACGAGCAGCGCGCCCCAGGTGTCGTACGAGGTGTGCACCATGGCGAGGACGAAGACCGTGACGTAGCCGGTCACCAGGGCGCCGGCGAGGACGGACGGCCACGGGAGGCTCCGGGGCCACCCCGCGGCTCGGGCCACTAGAAGACCTCCAGGTCACCGAGGCTGAACCGCCAGGAAGACAGGGCCAGTCCGGCGGGCGGCGGCCCGGCCGGTGTGCGTGCGGCGAGCGTCAGCCCGGTGCGCGGGGCCGTCAGGTAGCCGCTGCGCAGCGCGGCCCCGGCGGCCTCGGTGCCGGGGGAGAGGTGGGTGGCGACGTGGTCGCAGCCCGAGCGCGCGGCGGCCCGCAGCAGCCGGGCGGCGCTCGTCCGGTCGCCGGGGCGGACCACGAGGTCGGCGAGGGTGAACTCGGTGAGCGGGCCGCGCCGTCGGGGCCGGCCGAAGGCCAGGCCGGTGAGCTCCGTGCCGCGGTGGCAGGTGAGCACCCGGTAGTCCAGACCGGGGGCGTCCCCGTAGCGCCAGCGCAGGAAGGCCGGGGTGCGGGCGACGGCGAGCCGGCCGTCGGCCCGGTCGGCGGCTGCCCGCTCGCGCAGCAGCTCGCCCAACGGGCCCGTGTCGTCGGCGGGTTGGGCAGCGAACCAGTCGGCCGCGGTCGGCAGGGAGCAGCGCGGCGGCCCGGCGCGGCCGGCCTCCCGGCGGGCGAGCGCGGCTCTCGCGCCCCGGGCGAACGCCGTCGGGTGGACGGGGCGCAGGGCCACCGGCACCCGGCCGAGTTCGCGCCAGCCCATCCCGCGGTAGCCGGGCAGGCTGTTGCCGTTCGGCGTGTTGAAGACCAACTCGGTATCGTCCGCGACCTGTTCGAGCAGGTCCAGGGTGAGGCGGCGGAAGATCCCGCGGCCCCGGAAGTCGGGGTGGGTGGCGGTGTCCACCGGTCTGACGGCGCGTACGGTGCGGCCCGCCGCGGCGTCGTGCCACTCCCAGCGCAGGAACAGCCGGACGCCGGCCAGGCGCCCGTCGGGAGTCTCGGCGAGCAGGCCGGGGCTGGCGCCGAAGGGATTGCGGCGGTGCTTCCAGTCGAAGAAGTCCGCACTGCGGGAGCCGGTCGGCCCGCCCGCCAGCGCGGCGGTCAGCAACTCCAGCACGGCCGGGGTGTCGGCCGGGGTGAGCCGGCGCAGGGTCGGCTCGGCGCGGGTGGGCGGGGCGCTCACGTCGGGCTCCTTCGGATTGTCCGGGCGGGGCGGCGGGCGGGCCGAGGTCAGCGGCGGGGCCGCAGCACCCGTTGGTAGACCGCCTCGACGGCGGACTGGGCGCCCGCCACGTCGAAGCTCGCGGAGCGCGTCCGGGCGGCCGCGCCGAGCCGGCCGCGCAGGGCCGGGTCCGCGACCAGCCGGCCCAGCGCCTCGCCCAGCGCGCCGGGGTCGGCGGGCGGCACCAGGTAGCCCTGCTCACCGTCGTCCAGCACCTCCGGCATGCCGCCGACCCGGGTGACGACGGAGGGCAGGCCGCTGGTCATCGCCTCCATCAGGGCCACCGGCAGGCCCTCCTGTCGGGAGCTGAGGGTGAACACGTCCAGACCGGCCAGCAGGGCGGGGACGTCCGGCCGGGAGCCGGCGAACACCACGTCGTCCAGGCCGAGTTCGGCGGCCCGGGCGCGCAGTTGCCCGTCCAGCGGGCCGGCCCCGATCAGCACCAGCCGGGCCCGCGGGTGCTCGCGGCGCAGGGCCGCGTACGCGGTGAGCAGGGTGGCCTGGTCCTTCTTCGGGGTGAGGTTGCCGACGGTGCCGATCACCACGGCGTCGGCGGGCAGGCCCAGCGCGGCCCGCGCGTCGGCCCGGGCCCGCGGGCCGGTGGGCGCGCCCGCGAGGTCCGGCCCGTGGTGGACGACGCTCAGCCAGTCGCCCGGACGCCGCCGGCCGGGCGGGACGCTCGCCCCGACGGCGTGCGAGACGGCGATGACGGCGTCGTTGCGGCGGTAGGTCAGGGCGTTCGCCCAGCGGGTGGCGGTGCGGTAGCGGTCCCACACGTTGTGCTCGGTGTGGACCAGCCGGGGCGCGTGCCGTCCGAACGCCAGCAGCCGCACGGCGGCGGCCGGGACGGGCATGTGGGTGTGCACCAGGCCGTACCGCCGCTCGGCGAGCAGCCGGTGCAGCCGCCAGGGCCAGCGCGGGTCGGCCCGGCCGGGCGTACCGGGCGCACCGCCGAGGCAGTGCACGCGCAGGCCCGCCTCCGCCAGGGCGGGCGCGAGCGCGTCCTTCCACGGCAGCACGTACGCGATCTCGATCTCGTAGCGTGAAGTGTCTGCGTGCCGGGCGCAGTTGACCAGCAGCTGCTCCGCGCCGCCGCGGCCGAGGCCCTTGGCCAGCCAGAGCACCCGGGTGCGGCGGGGGCTCACCGGTCCTCCGCCTCGCGCAGCCGGCCGGCCGGTTCGCCCTCGGGCCGTCCGCTCTCCGGCCGTCCGCCGTCGGGTTCGGGCGGCACGCTGCGCGCGGCGTCGGCGCGCCGGGCCCAGCTGGGCCCGGGCTTGGCCGCGTGCTCCGGATCCGCCGCCGCGCGCGGGGC
>NZ_JBHUWW010000144.1:0-21599 GCF_042669755.1 Kitasatospora sp. NPDC057223
GGCGGCATCCTCGGCTGGATCAGCCAGATCGAGCCGCACACGCCGGCGTACTCGGCCTGAACCGCGCGGGGCCGCCGACCACCTGAGTGGTCGGCGGCCCCTTCCGCGTCCGCGCCCTCGGCTACAGGGCGCCCTTGCGCTGCAGTACGTTGTAGGCGATCCAGCCCGGCGCCACCGGCAGCCAGAAGGTCAGCGCCCGGTAGAGGAAGACCGCGGGCGTGGCCACCGCCGGCGGCACGCCCGCCACCGTCAGCGCGGCGACGAGTGCGAACTCGACCGGGCCGATGCCGCCCGGGGTCGGGATCGCCGAGCCGGCCGCGTTGGCCGTCAGGAACACCACCGCCACCGCCGAGAAGCTGATCGACCCGCCGAAGGCCTGCACCGAGGCGTCCAGGCAGGCGGTGAAGCTCATGGTCAGCAGCAGGATGCCGCCGAAGCCGGTGAGCAGCTTGGTCGGCGTCTGCATCAGGTCGAGCATGCGCGGTACGACGCCGAAGAACAGCGAGCGCACCCGGGTCACCACGAACCGCCGCAGCGGGCCGACGGCGGCGACCACCAGGGCCAGCACGGCGGCCGTCAGCACGCCGATGATCACCGCGCGGGACGCGCTGAGGTCGCCGTTGGTCTGGCTGCCGGTGATCAGGCCGAAGCTGAACAGCAGCAGCAGGTGCCCGGCGAGGCCGGCCAGCTGCGAGGCGCCGACGCTCGCCACCGCCTGGCCCGGCCGGATGCCGGCCTTCTGCAGGTAGCGGGTGTTCAGGGCGATGCCGCCGATCGCGGCGGGCGCCACCAGCTTCACGAACGACCCGGCGACCTGCGCCGCGATGGTCCGCCGGAAAGGCAGCCGCTCGGGCACGAAGCCGGTCAGGCTCATCGAGGCCGCGACGTAGCTGAACGCGGCCGCGACCAGGGCCGCCGCCGCCCACGCCCAGTTCATCTGGGAGAGCTTGAGCTGGGCGGGCTTGATGGTGGTCAGCGCGAGGTAGGCGGCGAAGGTGAGCGCGATGACCATGATCAGGGTCTTCGGCTTCAGCCGCTCCAGCCGGGCGGGCTCCAGCGGCGCCTCGGGGGCGATCTGCAGGATCTGCCCGCGGATCCGGCTGAGCAGGTCCTCGCCCGCGACCGCGATGTCCTCCTCGGCCTGCTGCTGGGTGCGCTCGCCGGCCGCGACCTGTTCCAGGGCGCGGGCCTGGGCCGCGGCCTTGCGCTCCTTGGACAGCCGCTTGAGGTCGATCCTGGTGGAGCGGCTCATGCCGACCGGCTGGAGCAGCGGCAGCGCCGCCGCGACCCGCTCGGGGCCGAGCACGCTGTTGGCGATGCTCACCGCCCGTTCCGGGCCGATCCGCAGGGCGAAGGTGGTGACCAGCTGGGCGACGTCGATGCGCAGCGTCAGGTCGCTCGCCGCGATGTCGCCGCCGGAGAGGTTGACCAGGCAGGCCGTCCTGTCGTCGATGACCAGCAGCGACTCGCCGGTGAGCCGGCGGTGCGCGATCCGGCGCTCGTGCAGGGCGGCGACCGACTCCCACAGGACGGCCATCACCTGGTCGGTGACCTCCTCGTCCGCCAGGTCGTCCAGCGGCCGGCCCTCGACGTTCTCGTAGACCAGGATCGCGGCGTCGGGGCCCAGCTCGGAGGTCGCCACCAGCTGGGGCGCGCGGGCACCGGAGGCGGCGGCCGCGTACGCGATCAGCGCCTCCTGCTCCAGGGCCTGGCGCAGGGACTGCGGGCTGCGCCGGACGGCCACCGAGCGCAGCCGCAGCCGCCGCCAGGCCCGGTAGAAGAAGCCCGAGGCCTGCTGCTCGCGGTCGACGATGTGGACGTCCAGCGGCGGACCGCTCTGCTGGGCGACGTAGTAGCGGCGGGTGCCGCCGGGGGCGTCGGGCGCGCGGTGGGCACTGGCCGGGCTGAAGCCGACCTTGCGCAGGCCGATCATCAGGTGCTGCCCGGTGGGCCGGATGTTCGGCGAGCCGATCGCGTAGAGCGTGCCGTACGCGACCGACCAGCCGAGCAGGACGGTCAGCAGCAGGGACAGCGGGGTGGTGTAGCCGCTGATCAGCTCGGTGGCGCCGCTGAGGATCACCACCACCCACAGGGCCACCCGCCAGCGTGGCCGGCTCGACATGCCGACCGCCGTCATATAGGCGATGACGGGCGCCAGGTAGCCGTGCACGGGGTCGGTGAGCGCGCCGTTGCTCTCCGTCGGCAGCCGGGTCAGCGCGTCCCGGATGGGCTCCGAGGCGCCCTCGGCGACCCACCAGTCGATGCCGAGCGAGACGCCGTACGAGAGCACCGAGGCGAGCACGCCGTCGGCGACCCGCAGGCCGTCGCGTTTGATCAGGCGCTCCACCGCGAAGGCGAGCGGCACGGCGAGGACGGCGATGCTGGAGACCAGCCCGGCGATGGTGGACAGGACGGGGGAGATCCGTTTGGCGTTGGCCGAGATGTCGACCTCGATGCCGCTGGTGGTCGACGTCGCGACGCTCGCCAGGACGAACAGCGCGACGATCCCCAGCACCCCGGCCAGGAAGCGGATCAGGTCGGACGGGCGGTGCGCGCGGGCGGCGAGCAGCGGCTCGTCGACGTCCAGGTGCGGGGTGTCGTCCAAGGGGTCGGGCAGCGGGTCGGGCAGCGGGACCGGGCCGGGCAGCTCGATCGTCGGCGGCGGGGTGTCCGGGCCGGGTGCGGCGTCCTCATCCGGGGCGGCGGGGGTCTTGAACGTCGGGCCCTTGATCAGGGACACTTCCGGCGTGACCGGCGCATCGCCGGGACCTGCGGACATGTCGGCAGAGGACTCGTCCGAGTCCTCGTCCACGCCCACGTCTGCCGTCCCGGTCATCTGGTCTTGTCCTCGTATCACCACTCACCGCCCCGGAAGATGGTGGCATGCCGCGCCCTTCCGTGCTGGACAGGGGGCGCATCGGGCGCGCCGGATCCCTCCCACGGGGCTCCCGAATCGTCCGGATGGGGAAGAATGCCCCAGGTGACGGACGGTGGGAACGACAGTGTGAACGACGGCGGCGACGGCGCACTTCCCGTATTCGCCGAGCAGGTGCTCGATCTCGCCGAACGCATCCCGCCGGGCCGTGTCATGACCTACGGGGACGTCGCCGAGTACCTCGGTGAGGGCGGTCCCCGGCAGGTCGGCCGGGTGATGGCGCTGTACGGCGGCGCGGTGCCGTGGTGGCGGGTGATCCGCGCGGACGGCGCCCTGCTGCCCGGCAGTGAGCAGCGGGCGCTGGCCCACTACCGCGACGAGGGGACGCCGCTGCGGACCCCCCGCGGCCGCGGCCCCGCCCGCGGCTCGCAGGCGGCGGAGGACCTGCCCCGGGTGGATCTGCCGCTGGCCCGCTGGGACGGGCGGTAGCGCCCGCGCGGGCATTCCTGTGACAAGCGGGCATTCCTGTGACAAGCAGGCATTTCTGTGACAAGGCGCACGCCCCGCGAAGCGCGCCCCCGACCCCGGCGAACCGGGTGCACGGTCGGGGATGACGGAGGAGGATCGTACGCTCGATACGGACGGGCCCCGGCGGGCCCGTCCACTGCTGCCCGCCGGCCTGCCGGAGCGAGCACGCAAGCCGCCCGAAGCGATACCCCCAGGACGTTCGTGACCTCCCCCTTCCGTTTGGTGCGCAGCCCGCTCGCGCAGCCCGCCCCGCCCGTGCTGGACCCGTACCAGCAGGCCGTGGCCGAGCACGCCGGCGGCCCGCTGCTGGTGCTCGCCGGGCCGGGCACGGGCAAGACCACCACGCTGGTCGAGGCGGTCACCCGGCGGATCGCGCAGGGCACCGACCCCGAGCGGATCCTGGTGCTGACCTTCAGCCGCAAGGCCGCGATGGAGCTGCGCGACCGGATGACCGCCCGGGTCGGCACCACCGGGGCCGCGCCGCAGGCGACCACCTTCCACTCCTTCTGCTACGCCCTGCTCCGCGCCCACCAGGACCCGGAGGCCTACGCCGAGCCGCTGCGGCTGCTCTCCGGCCCCGAGCAGGACGTGATGGTCCGCGAGCTGCTGGCCGGCGACGCGGAGGACGCCCGGCTCGGCGCCGGCCGGATCAGCTGGCCGCTCGACCTGCGGGCCTGCCTGACCACCCGCGGGTTCGCCGACGAAGTCCGCGCGGTGCTCGCCCGCAGCCGCGAGCTCGGCCTCGGCGAGGCCGAGCTGCGGCGCTTCGCCGAAGGCGTGCAGCGCCCCGACTGGGCCGCGGCCGCGCACTTCCTCGCCGACTACCTGGACGTCCTCGACCTGCGCGGCGTCCTCGACTACGCGGAGCTGGTGCACCGCGCGGTGCTGCTCGCCGAGCGCCCCGAGGTGGGCCAGGCGCTGCGCCGGCGCTACGAGGTGGTGTTCGTCGACGAGTACCAGGACACCGACCCGTCCCAGGTCCGACTCCTGAAGCAGCTCGCCGGCGGCGGCCGCGACCTGGTCGCGGTCGGCGACCCGGACCAGTCGATCTACGCCTTCCGCGGCGCCGACATCAACGGCATCCTCGACTTCCCGCAGGCCTTCCCGAAGGCCGACGGCAGCCCCGCCGACGTCAAGGTGCTGCGGGTCTCCCGGCGCTCCGGCGCCGTCCTGCTCGCCGCCTCCCGCGAGCTGGCCCGCCGGATGCCGATGGGCCGGCTGCCCGCCGACAAGCTCGCCCAGCACCGCGCCCTGCTGCCCTCCCGCGAGGGCGGCCGGGTCGAGGTCTACACCTACCCGACCCCCGGCACCGAGCTGGACAGCGTCGCCGACCTGCTGCGCCGCGCCCACCTGGAGGACGGCGTGCCGTGGGGCGAGATGGCCGTCCTGGTCCGGGCCGGCGGCCGGTCCATCCCCGGCGTGCGGCGCGCCCTCGGCTCGGCCGGCGTACCGCTGGAGATCGACGGCGACGACCTGCCGCTGCGCGAGGAGCCGGCCGTCGTGCCGCTGCTGCTCGCCCTGCGGGTCTGCGCCGAGCAGGCCGCCCTGGACCGCCCGGCCGCCGCCCGCGCCGACGACGCGCCCGAGCCGGCCGGCCCGCTCACCGCCGAACTGGCCCACACCCTGCTCACCGGCCCGCTCGGCGGCATGGACGGCTCCGACCTGCGCCGGCTCGGCCGCGCCCTGCGCGAGGAGGAACGCCAGGCCCTGCGCCGCGCGGAGGCCGGGGCCGCCGCCGTCCGCCCCGCGGAGGAGCTGATCCGCGAGGCCCTCGCCGAGCCCGAACGCCTGGTCGCGATGGACCCGTCCTACGCCCGCCGGGCCCGCGACCTGGGCACCCTGCTGCGCAAGGTCCGCGAGCTGCTGGCCGGCGGCGGCACCGCCGAGGAGGCGCTCTGGGCGCTCTGGGACGGCAGCCGGCGCTGGCGGGAGCGGCTGGAGCGCTCCGCCCTGCGCGGCGGCGCCGGCGGACGCAACGCCGACCGCGACCTGGACGCGCTGTGCGCCCTGTTCGAGACGGCCGCCCGGGCCGAGGAGCAGGTCACCGGCCACCGCAGCGCCCTCGACCTGCTGGCCGAGCTGGAGGCGCAGGACATCGCCGCCGACACCCTCACCGTCCGGGCCGTGCGCCCCGACGCCGTCCGCCTGATGACCGCGCACCGCTCCAAGGGCCTGGAGTGGCGGGTGGTCGTGGTGGCCGGTGTCCAGGACGGCCTCTGGCCCGACCTGCGCCGCCGCGGCTCACTGCTCGAAGCCGACCGGATCGGCCGGGACGGCCTCGCCGAGCCGCTCTCCCCGGCGGCCCTGCTCGGCGAGGAGCGCCGGCTCTTCTACGTCGCCGCGACCCGGGCGAAGGAGCGGCTGATCGTCACCGCCGTCAAGGCACCCGCCGAGGACGGCGACGAGCCGTCCCGCTTCCTGCGCGAGCTGTACCGCGAGGAGCTCGACCCGCGGACGGGCAGGGTGCTGCGCCGCACCCCGCAGGTCCTGGTCGAGGACGTCACCCACCGCCCGCGCCGCCCGCTGTCGGTGACCGCGCTGGTCGCCGACCTGCGCGCCGTCACCGTCGACCCGCACCGCTCGCCCGAGCTGCGCCGGGCCGCCGCCGAGCGCCTCGCGCGGCTGGCAGAGGCGGCCGACGAGGACGGCGTCCCGCTGGTGCCGCTCGCGCACCCGGACCGCTGGTGGGGCCTGGACGACGCGACGGCCGCCCCGGACCCGCTGCGCCGGCCGGACGTGCCCGTCCGGCTCTCCGGCAGCGGCCTGGAGCAGCTGGAGAACTGCTCGCTCCAGTGGTTCCTGGACAAGGAGGTGAAGGCGCGCACCACCAGCTCCGCCGCCCAGGGCTTCGGCAACGTGGTGCACGCCCTCACCGACGAGGTCGGCTCCGGCCGCACGCCCGCCGACCTCGCCGTCCTGATGGAGCGCCTCGACACCGTCTGGGACGCGCTCGCCTTCGACGCCCCGTGGAAGTCCCACCAGGAGAAGACCGAGGCCCGCGCGGCCCTGGAGCGGTTCCTGAACTGGCACGTCCTGGAGCGCGGGCGCAGCACCGTCGCCACCGAGCACGGCTTCGACGTCACCCTGGACGTCGGCGGGGTCTCGGTCCAGATCCGCGGCTCGATGGACCGGGTGGAGAAGGACGCCGCCGGACGCGCGTACGTCGTCGACTTCAAGACCGGCAAGCAGATACCGAGCGAGAAGTCGCTGCCCGAGCACAAGCAGCTCGCCGTCTACCAGCTCGCGGTCCGGGCCGGCGCCCTCAACGAGCTGCCCGGCTTCGAGGACGGCACCCCGCCGGCCGGCGGCGCCGAACTGGTGCACCTGCGGGAGGCCGGCAAGATCCTGCCGGACGGCCCCAAGGTGCAGCAGCAGGCCCCCCCGGAGGGCGAGCCCTGGGTGGAGAACCTGCTCGCCGACGCCGCCGGCCGCGTCCTCGCCGAGCGCTTCGTGCCCGCCGCCGGCGCCGGCTGCGACCGCTGCTCGTTCCGCCGCAGCTGCTCCGCCCAGCGCGACGGCGCCCAGCTGATCGAATAGCGGCGCCGGTCCGGGGCTGTCCCCCGAGCCGGTTAGCGTGGGGGGGTGAACGCCGTGCTCGACCACCCCGACCAGCTCAAGGAGCTGCTCGGCATCCCCTTCAACCCGGAGCAGATGCGGGCCATCGGCGCCCCGCTGGAGCCGGCCGTGATCGTGGCCGGCGCCGGCTCCGGCAAGACCACCGTGATGGCGGCCCGGGTGGTCTGGCTGGTCGGCTCCGGAGCCGTCCGCCCGGAGGAGGTGCTCGGCCTCACCTTCACCAACAAGGCGGCGGGCGAGTTGTCCGAGCGGGTCCGGACGGCGCTCTACAGCGCGCGCATCCTCGACCCGGACGACGGCGGCCTGCCCGGCCAGGAGGCGCTGGGGCTGCCCGAGATCTCCACGTACCACGCCTTCGCCGGCCGGCTGCTCAAGGAGCACGGCCTGCGGATCGGCATCGAGCCGGACGTCCGGCTGCTCGCCGACGCCACCCGGTTCCAGCTCGCCGCCAAGGTGCTCCGCTCCGAGCGCGGGCCCTTCCCCTCGCTCACCGGCACCTTCTCCGCGCTCGTCGCCGACCTGATCGCGCTGGACGGCGAACTCGCCGAGCACCTCGCCGAGCCCGCCACCCTGCGCGCGTACGACGCTGAGCTGCTCGACACCCTGGCCGGGGTGAAGCTGACCAACGACGACCTGCGGGCCGTCCCGGTCGCCGCCCGGGCCCGGCAGGAGCTGCTGCGCCTGGTGGAGGAGTACCGGCGCCGCAAACAGGCCGCCGGGCTGATGGACTTCGGCGATCAGATCGCCGCCGCCGCCCGGCTCGCCCAGCAGCGGCCCGAGGTCGGCGAGATCCTGCGCGGGCAGTTCCGGGTGGTCCTGCTGGACGAGTACCAGGACACCTCGGTCGCCCAGCGCCTGATGCTGGCCGGACTCTTCGGCCGCGGGCCGGCCGGCGCCGGGGCCCGCGGCGGGCACCCGGTCACCGCCGTCGGCGACCCCTGCCAGGCGATCTACGGCTGGCGCGGCGCCTCCGTCGCCAACCTGGACGACTTCCCCGAGCACTTCCCCAAGCGCGGCGGCGCGCCCGCCGAGCGGTACTCGCTCAGCGAGAACCGCCGCAGCGGCGGCCGGCTGCTCGCCTTCGCCAACGAGCTGGCCGCGCCGCTGCGCGCGATGCACGCGGGCGTCGAGGCGCTGCGCCCCGCCCCCGGCGCCGAGCTGGACGGCTTCGTCCGGGCGGCGCTGCTGCCCACCCACGCCGAGGAGATCGGCTGGCTGGCCGACTCGATCGCCCACCTGGTGCGCACCGGCACCGCGCCCGGCCGGATCGCGGTGCTCTGCCGGGGCGGCGCCGCGTTCCCCGACATCCACGCCGCGCTGGTCGCCCGGGAGGTCCCGGTGGAGGTGGTCGGCCTCGGCGGGCTGCTCCAACTGCCCGAGGTCGCCGACCTGGTGGCCGTCTGCGAGGTGCTCCAGGACCCGACCGCCAACGCCGCGCTCGTCCGGCTGCTGATCGGCCCGCGCTGGCGGATCGGCCCGCGCGACCTGGCACTGCTCGGCCGCCGCGCCGCCGACCTGGTCCGCACCGGCCGCCCGGACGGTGCGGACCCGCTGGCCGCCGCCGTCGCCGACACCGACCCGACCGAGGTGGTCTCGCTCGCCGACGCCCTGGAGACCTTCCTCGACGCCGAGCAGCCGGACGAACTGGCCTTCTCGCCGGAGGCCCGGGTCCGCTTCGCCCGCCTGGCCCGGGAGGTCCGCGAGCTGCGCCGCTCCCTGGCCGACCCCCTGATGGACGTCCTGCACCGGGTGCTGACCGTCACCGGCCTGGAGGTGGAGCTCGCCGCCTCCCCGCTCGCGCTCGCGGCCCGGCGCCGCGAGACCCTGCACGCCTTCCTGGACGTCGCGGCCGGCTTCGCCGACCTGGACGGGGACCCGGGGCTGTCCGCCTTCCTCGGCTTCCTGCGCGCCGCCCAGGAGTACGAGCGGGGCCTGGACAGCAGCCTGCCCGGCGGCGAGGACACCGTGAAGGTGCTCACCGCGCACAAGTCCAAGGGCCTGGAGTGGGACGTCGTCGCGGTGCCCGGCCTGGTCCGGGGCAGCTTCCCGTCCTCGACCGCCCGCGAGCGCTGGACGAGCACCAAGAAGGTGCTGCCGCACGCGTTGCGCGGCGACGCCGCCACCCTGCCCGACATCCACGGCGAGTGGTCGGCCAAGGGCATGGCGGCGTTCAAGAAGGAGATGACCGTGCACTCGGGGACGGAGGAACTGCGCCTGGGCTACGTCGCGTTCACCCGCCCGCGCAGCCTGCTGCTGGCCTCCGGCCACTGGTGGGGGCCGAGCCAGAAGAAGCAGCGCGGCCCGTCCGACTTCCTGCTGGCGCTGCGCGGGCACTGCGAGCTGCCCGGCAACGGCGAGATCGAGCACTGGGCCGAGCAGCCGCTCAAGGACGCCGAGAACCCGGCGCTGACCGCCTCGCTGGAGCTGCCCTGGCCGCTGCCGCTGGACCCGGACGCGCAGCACGCCCGGCGCCGCGTCGCCGACGTGGTGCGCCGGCGCCTGGCCGGGCAGCCCGCGGCGGAGCCGGAGCGGATGGCGCCCGAGGACCAGCGCCGCACCGACTCCTGGGACCGCGACCTGGACGCCCTGCTCGGCGAGCTGGAGCGCTCCCGCCGCAGCGTCCGCGAGGTGCCGCTGCCCGCCGCCCTGTCGGCGACCCAGCTGATGCGCCTGGCCGCCGACCCGGACGGCTTCGCCCGCGACCTGGCCCGTCCGATGCCCCGCCCGCCGCAGCCGGCCGCCCGCCGGGGCACCCGCTTCCACGCCTGGGTGCAGGCCAGGATCGAGCCGCTGCTGCTGATCGAGCCCGGCGCGCTGCCGGGGACGGACGACGACGGCATCGAGGACGAGCGCGACCTCGAACTGCTCAAGGAGGCCTTCCTGCGCACCCCGTACGCGCGCCGGGCCCCGCACCGGGTCGAGGCGCCGTTCCAGCTGCTGCTGGCGGGCCGGGTGGTGCGCGGCCGGATCGACGCGGTCTACCGGTCGGGTGACGGTGAGTCAGGAGAGGCGGGAGCGTCACGCTACGAAGTGGTGGACTGGAAGACCAACCGGGAGGAGACCGCCGACCCGCTCCAGCTGGCGGTCTACCGGTTGGCCTGGGCCGAACAGGCGGGGGTGCCGCTGGAGCAGGTCACGGCTTCCTTCCTGTACGTCCGCAGCGGCCGGATCGAACAACCGGCACGACTTCCTGACCGAAATGAGTTGGAACGGCTTCTGATCGGGAACAGTGAAGAATGAGTCACAGAGAGCGTCCAAGGTGTCACGCGACCGCACGAAACCTGTGCTCCATGCACGTTTCGCGCCTATTGTGGGGTCGGTAACCGGTCACCCCGTACTCCGGCCACCAGCAAGGCCCCCTCGTTCCTAACCCTCAGTCATCACCGCCGTTGTCCCCGGACACCGGCACCTTCTGCTGGAGAGACCGAAGTTGAGCGCGACCGGATGGATCAGAGAACGCTTCACGGGGCCGGGCCCCGGGGGCGCTCCGGGCGGGACCGGCACTTGGCCGAGGACAGCGCTCGCGCTGCCCTTCATCGGCATGGCCCTGGTGGTCGCCCTGAACTACTTCTCCGACACCGAGGTGACGGTCGAACCGGCCCTCACCGCCGTCCCCGCGCTGGCCGCCGTGGTCAGCCGCCGCACCTGGTACCCGCTGCTCATCGGTCTGTGCACCGAGGCGGCGGCCTTCCTGATGGCCTTCTACAGCGACTCGCTCGGCGAGTCCGTGCACAGCGCCACCGTCTTCGCGGTCGTCCTGGTCGCCGCCATCGGCTGGGTCAGCACCACCCTGCGGCTGCGTCAGGAGAAGGCCCTCGCCGACGCCCAGCTGGTCGCCGAGGTCGCCCGCCGGGTCCTGCTGCGCGCCGTCCCCGACCGGGTCGGCAGCGTCCGTGCGGCCGTGCACTACGCCGCCGCCGCCGCCCAGGCCCGGATCGGCGGGGACCTCTACGAGGTGGTCAACACCCGCCACGGCGTCCGGGCGGTGGTCGGTGACGTCCGCGGCAAGGGGCTGAACGCCGTCGAGACGGCCGCCGCCGTGCTCGGCGCCTTCCGCGAGGCGGCCCACCAGGAGGCCGCGCTGGACCGGGTGGCCGGCTGGCTCGCCGTCAGCCTCGACCGGGCGCTCAACGACAACGACCACCCGGGCGTGGAGGAGGAGTTCGTCACCCTCGTCCTGATCGGCGTCCGCCCGGACGGCACCGCCGAGATCGTCAACTGCGGCCACCCCGCGCCGCTGCTGCTGCGCGACGGCGAGGCCGTCCGGGCCCTGGAACTGGACGAGACCGTCCCGCCGCTCGGCGTCCTCGACCCGGCGGACGTCTGCCCGCCGGTCCAGCAGGTGCCGCTGCGGCCTGGCGACCGGGTGCTGCTCTTCACCGACGGCGTGATCGAGGCCCGGGACCGCGCCGGCGTCTTCTACCCGCTCGCCGACCGGCTGCCGGCCCGCGCCCTGGGGAACCCGGCCGAGGTGCTCCGCAACGTCCACGAGGACGTGGTGCGGCACGTCGGCCGGCAGCTCGGGGACGACGCGGCGATGCTGCTGCTCCAGTACGAGCCGGTCGTCACCGTCCCCGGCCTGCCGCACCAGAACGGCCACCTGACGCGCCGCCCGGCCTGACCCGGGGCCGGCGCCGGCCGGGCGTCAGAGTCCGACCTCCACCACCAGCGGCCGGTGGTCCGACACCCCGGTGCGCGGCGCGTACGCCGCCCCGACGGCGCCGCGCGGCACCCCGACCGCCAGCACGTGGTCGAACTGCACCGCGGGCCGGTGCGAGGGGTACGTCGGGGTCTTCGCCAGGTCGTGCCAGCCCTGCAGCCGTGCCCTCGGCTCCCGGACCCGGCGGCGGCGCGGCTCCGCCAGCGCGGCCCGGGCGTGCCGGGCGGCCCGCAGCTCGCGCACCCGGCGCCGGGGCGCCGAGCGCTCCAGCGCGGTCGCGCCGCCGAGCACGGTGCGCGGCACCGCACCGATCAGGTTGAAGTCGCCCAGCACCAGGTACGGCTGCGGCAGGTCGGCGATCCAGCGGCGGATGCCGGCCAGCTGCGCCACGTTCCAGCCCGGCACGAAGGACAGGTGCGCCGCCACCACGGTGAACGGCCCGTGCTCGCCCTCCAGCACGGCGGCCACCGCCGCCCGCGGCTCGTCCGGCACGGGCGTCAGGCCGCGCCGGCCGGCCACCCGCAGCGGCAGCCCGAACGGCGCCGGGGCGAACCGCCGGGCCCGCCAGTGCTGGACGGGCAGCCGGGTGAGCAGCGCCGTGCCGTACGAGGGGAGGTCGGTGGCGGTGCCGATCTCGGCCGGGCCGTAGACCTGCAGACCGGGTGCCGAGGGGTCGGGGATCCAGCCGGCGACCGGGGCCGGGCGGCCGTGCAGGGCCGCGGCGAACCGCCAGTCGGCGGCCCCCATCGCCTTGGCGGCGACGGCGGCCTGGTCGGTCAGGCCGGAGCGCTCCTGGTGGCGGTCCACCTCCTGGATGGCCAGCACGTCGGCGTCCAGGGACGCGATGGCCTCGGCGAGCGGATCGCCGGCCTCCCCGGGGCGGTCCAGCGGGCTGCCGTCGGCGGCCAGCGGCTGACCGTGCAACAGATTGAAGGTGGCGATGCGCAACTGGCTCACAGCACCTGACGCTACCCGGTCGGCGGGCCGGGCCGGGAATCGATGGAGTCCGGTCGGCGGGCCGGGCCGGGAATCGGCCGGAGGCCGGGGCCGGCGAAGGCCGGGCGGGGAACCGGCCGGGGGCGAGGCTTGAGCGGGAGAGGCATACCGGGTATACATACTCGGTATGTCCATCCGTCACGGTCTGCTCGCCCTGCTCGACCAGGGCCCGCGCTACGGCTATCAGCTGCGCACCGAGTTCGAGGCACGCACCGGTTCGACCTGGCCGCTGAACGTCGGCCAGGTCTACACCACCCTGGGCCGCCTGGAGCGCGACGGCCTCGTGGTGTCCGCCGGTGAGGACGAGGAGGGCCACCAGTTCTACGCCGTCACCGAAGAGGGACGCACGGAACTGCGGCTCTGGTTCGACACTCCCGTGCCGAGGACGAACCCGCCCCGGGACGAACTGGCGATCAAGCTCGCGATGGCGGTGACCGTCCCCGGCGTGGACGTCCCCGCCGTCGTCCAGGCCCAGCGCCGGCACAGCATCAAGGCACTCCAGGACTACACCCGCCTCAAGGGCCGCGCCCTCGCCGGCGAGCGCGCCCCCGGCGCGCAGCCGTCCGACGGGTCCGACCTCGCCTGGCTGCTCGTCCTCGACCAGCTGATCTTCCAGACCGAGGCCGAGGTCCGCTGGCTCGACCACTGCGAGACCCGCCTCGCCCAGCACGCCGAGGCCCGCGCCGCGCGGCCCGCCGAGAACGCGGGCCCCGGACCGGCTCCGGCCCCGGCCGCCCGCTCCGTGCGCCGCGGCCTGCGCGCCTGACCCGTCCTCGGGACCACCCGCTTCAACCCAGAGTCCAGACCAGCAGGGGGAACAGTGACCGACACCGATCCGACCACGACCACGACGGGAGCGGTGCTGCACCTGGAGGCCGTGACCCGGGTGCACGGGCAGGGGGCTTCCGAGGTGCATGCCCTGCGTGGGGTGGACCTGGTGGTGCATCCGGGGGAGTTCGTCGCGGTGATGGGGCCGTCGGGCTCGGGCAAGTCGACTCTGCTGACGCTGGCGGGCGGTCTGGACAGTCCGAGTGGGGGGCGGGTGCTGGTGGAGGGGGTCGCGCTCGGCGGCCTGGGCCGCAAGCGGCTGGCCGAGGTGCGGCGTCGTTCGATCGGGTACGTCTTCCAGGACTACAACCTGATTCCGGCGTTGACGGCTGCGGAGAACATCTCGTTGCCGCGGGAGCTGGACGGTGTGTCGGGGCGGGCGGCTCGTCGTGAGGCGCTGGCGGCGCTCGCGGAGCTGGGGATCGAGGAGTTGGCGGACCGGTTCCCGGACGACATGTCGGGTGGGCAGCAGCAGCGGGTGGCGATCGCCCGGGCGTTGATCGGTGACCGGCGTCTGGTGCTGGCGGACGAGCCGACGGGGGCGTTGGACTCGACGACCGGTGAGTCGGTGCTGGCGGTGCTGCGGGCCCGTTGCGATGCCGGGGCCGCCGCCATGATGGTCACCCACGAGGCCCGGCACGCGGCCTGGGCCGACCGCGTGGTCTTCCTGCGCGACGGCCGGATGGTCGACGAGAGCGTCAGCCAGGACGCCGCCAGCCTGCTGGTCTCCGCCGCCACCAACAGCCTGAAGGGTCCGGTGGCGCAGTGAAGCTCAGTGCCTGGCGGGTCGCCCTGCGGATCGCCCGCCGCGACGCCCTGCGCGCCAAGGGCCGCAGCGCCCTCGTCGTCGCGATGGTCGCGCTGCCCGTCCTCGGCGTCGCCGGGGCCGACGTCGTCTACCGCAGTGCCGAGCTCGACCCCGGCGAGCGGGTCGTCCGTGCCATCGGCCGGGCGGACGCCGAGATCCGCGTCGACGGGCGCGGCATGACGGTGCTGCAGGCCCCCGACCCGGACGACGGGACGTCCAGCCGCCCGGCGGAGCGGGGCACGGCCCTGACCCCCGAGCAGCAGCAGAGCCTGGACACCCCGCCCGCCGCCCTGGCCGCCCGGCTGCTGCCGGCCGGCAGCGTCCTGGTGCCGGTCAGCTACGGGCCGTACGTCTCCACCAGCAGCGCCGAAGGCCTGATCAGGGTGTCGACCAGCGAAGCCGACCTGGCCGACCCGGTCTGGCGCGGCCAGACCGACGTGATCGAGGGCCGGGCACCGAGCGCCGGGCACGAGATCGCCGCGACCCGGGCCTTCCTGGACGAATCCGGGCTCCGGCTCGGCGGCACCACCACCTTCACCGGCCTCGAAGGCAAGCCCTACACGATCACCGCCGTCGTGGAGTTCCCCGACGGGCTGGGGAACAGCCAGCTGATCGGGCGCCCCGGCGATCTGATTCCCGCACTGAAGTCCGTCCCCGGCAGCCGGCAGAGCAAGGGCTCCGGGGACGACGAGGACAGCGTCTGGCGGGTCAAGCTCCCGGCGGGGGCCGCGCTCGACTGGGACAAGGTGAAGGAGCTGAACAAGTACGGCTTCGCGGTCACCTCGCGCGCGGTGCTGCTCGACCCGCCGCCCCGCTCCGTGGTGCCCTACTTCACCGACCGGGACACCCGGGGCGGGGGCCCGGGAAACTACCTCGACAGCACCGCCGTCGTCATCGTGGCGACCGTCGCCGGCATGGCCCTGCTGGAGATCGTGCTGCTCGCGGGCCCCGCCTTCGCCGTCGGGGCGAGGCGCTCCCGGCGGCAGCTGGGCCTGCTCGCTGCCGGTGGCGGTGACCGCGCGCACGTGCGCTCGGTCGTCCTCGGCGGCGGCGTCGTGCTCGGCGTCACCGGCGCGGCCGTCGGCGTGGTGGGCGCGATCGCCCTGGTCGCCCTGCTCCGCGGCCAGGCCGAGCACGTGGCCGGCCGGCGCTTCGGCCACTTCGACCTGCAGCCGCTGGACCTGCTCGGGGTGATGGGGATCGGCCTGGTCACCGGGCTGCTCGCGGCCGTCGTCCCGGCCGTCCAGGCCTCCCGGCAGGACGTCGTCGCGGCGCTCACCGGCCGCGGCTCGCTCAAGCCCGCGAGCAAGAAGCTGGCCGCCCTCGGCGTGCTGATGCTGGCCGGCGGCGCCGCGCTCGCCCTGCTCGGCTCCACCAGCGGATTCGGCAACCGCAGCGCGGCCGTCCTCGGCGGATCGATGATCGCCGAGCTGGGCATGGTCGCGCTCTCCCCGATCCTGGTGGGCCTCTTCGGCCGGCTCGGCCGCTGGCTGCCGCTCGGGCCCAGGCTCGCGCTGCGCGACTCGGTACGCCACCGCGGCCGCACCGCGCCGGCCGTGGCCGCCGTGATGGCGGCGGTGGCGGGCTCCGTCGCCGTCGGCGTCTACACCGCCAGCAGCGACGAGCAGAACCGCCGGGCGTACGTGGCCGGCGCCCCGAGCGGCGCCGTCACCCTGCAGTCCGGCTGGGGGGCCTCGGCCGACGGCAGGCAGCTGCCGCAGCTGCGCAGCACCGTGGAGCGCAACCTGGCGGACCTCGGCCCGCGCGGCGACGTCTCCAGCATCGGCTTCATGGGTGACTGCTACACCGCCCCCGGCCCCTGCGGCCACGTCGAGGCGTCCATCCCGAAGGAGCGCCGCTGCCCGGGCGACGACCCGGACAACGAGGGGAAGATCAGCTCGGAGGAGCGCCGCCGGCTCAGCCGGGAGGACGAGCGCTGCCGGCGCACGGGCGCCGGCGGCTACGGCCCCTTCGGCACCGTCGCGGGCGGCGACGCCACCGTGCTGCGCAACCTGGTCGGCGTGCAGGACAAGGCGGCGGAGGAGGCGCTGGCGGCGGGCAAGGCGGTGGTCTTCGACCCGCTGTACGTCAAGGACGGCAAGGTCACCTTCGACCTGTACGAGCCGATGGTGTTCGACGGGGCGGACGGTACGCCTTCGCCCTCGTCCGCACCTTCGACCTCGTCCGAGGCCTCAGCCGTTGCGTCCGCCGCTCCTTCCGCCTCGGCCTCCGCGTCCGCCGCGGCCGGGGTGCCGGCCAAGGGCGGTGACGGGGGAGGAGCCCCCGCCGCCGGCGACGGGACGATGACCGCGAATCCCGTCCAGGTCATCCACCACGTCAGCCTGGACGCCGTGCTGGCCACCTCGCCCGTCCCGGGCACCCGCGTCCTCCTCGCCCCGGCCACCGCCGTCGCGCTCGGCCTCACCGCCTCGGAGCGCGGGTCGGTCTGGCTGCCGGCCGGAACGCCGGGCAGCTCGGCCGTGCAGAAGGCGACCGCGGCCCTCCAGAAGGTCAGCGACGGCGTGCAACTGGAGGTCGAGCGCGGCTACCAGTCCAGGACCGACCTGGTCAGCCTCGCCCTCACCGGCTTCGCCGCCCTCGTCGCCCTCGGTGCGGCCGGTATCGCCACCGGCCTGGCGGCGGCCGACTCGCAGCGCGACCTGACCACCCTCGCGGCGGTCGGGGCGGCCCCGGGGATCCGCCGGACGCTCTCGGGCTTCCAGTGCGGTGTGATCGCCGCGATGGGCGCGGTGCTCGGGACGATCTGCGGGGTGGTGCCCGCGGTGGCGCTGCGCAAGGTCGAGGGGGTGGCGGTGCAGTACGCCGGAATGGGTCCGGAGGAGGCCGTCGACCGGACGGTCGTGGTCTTCCCGTGGCTGACCATGGGCATCACGCTGGTCGTCCTGCCGCTGGTCGCGGTGGCGCTGGCGACACTGCTCACCCGCTCCAGGATCGCCCTGCTGCGCACCTCCGGCTGAGCCCCGCCCAGCCGTCGTCACCCCCGGCCGCCGCCTCCGGCGCCCGGGGGTGACGCAGGTTACAGGCCCTGCGGCGCCCAGTGATCGGATGGCCGGAGCGAGCACCCGCACGGGCGAACTAAAGTCGTCCGTATGACGAGAACTCCGGACAGCGTCGTCCGTACCTTCATCGACCAGCACGAGAGCGCCTTCCTCGCGGAGCTCTCCGACTGGCTCGCCATCCCGTCCGTCTCGGCCGACCCGGCCCTCGCGGGCGAGGTCCGCAGGTCTGCGGAGTGGCTGGCCGCGAAGCTGCGCGAGACCGGCTTCCCGGTCGTGGAGATCTGGGAGACCGACGGCCTGCCCGCGGTGTTCGCCGAGTGGCCGTCCGGGGACTCGTCCGCGCCCACCGCGCTCGTCTACGGCCACCACGACGTCCAGCCTGCGCAGCTGTCGGACGGCTGGGCCACCGAGCCCTTCACCCCCACGGTGGTTGGCCGGCAGCTGTTCGCCCGCGGCGCGGCCGACGACAAGGGCCAGGTGTTCTTCCACACCCTCGGCCTGCGGGCCCACCTGGCCGCGACCGGGCGCACCGCCCCGGCCGTCAACCTCAAGCTGCTGATCGAGGGCGAGGAGGAGTCCGGTTCGCCGCACTTCGCCGACCTGGTGCGGCGGGAGGCCGGCCGGCTGGCCGCCGACGCGGTGTTCATCTCGGACACCGGGATGTGGTCCGAGGACACCCCCACGGTCTGCACCGGTATGCGCGGCCTGACGGACGCCCAGATCGACCTGTTCGGCCCGGACGCCGACATCCACTCCGGCTCCTTCGGCGGCGCCGTCCCGAACCCCGCGTCGGTCGCCGCCGCACTCGCGGCGGCCCTGCACGACGAAGGGCGCCGGGTCGACATCCCCGGCTTCTACGACGGCGTCGTCGAGCTGACCGACCACGAGCGCGAGCTGTTCGCCGAGCTGCCCTTCGACGAGGAGCAGTGGCTGCGGGTCGCCAAGTCGCACGGGACGCAGGGCGAGGCCGGCTACAGCACCCTGGAGCGGATCTGGGCCCGGCCGACCGCCGAGGTCAACGGCATCTGGGGCGGCTACACCGGCCCGGGCGGCAAGACCATCGTGCCGGCCTCGGCGCACCTCAAGCTGTCTTTCCGGCTGGTCGCCGGCCAGGAGGTGGAGAAGGTCCGGGAGGCCGTCCGCGAGTGGGTCGCGGCCAGGGTGCCGGAGGGCGTCCGGTACGAGCTGGTCTTCCCCGGCGCGACCCGGCCCTGTCTGACCCCGCTGGACCACCCGGCGCTGCAGTCCACCGTCCGGGCGATGGGGCGGGCCTTCGAGCAGAAGATCCTCTTCACCCGCGAGGGCGGTTCCGGCCCGGCCGCCGACCTGCAGGACGTGCTCGGCGCGCCCGTCCTGTTCCTGGGCATCTCGGTGCCCTCGGACGGCTGGCACTCGGTCAACGAGAAGGTCGAGCTGGACCTGCTGCGCAAGGGTGTGGAGGCCGCCGCCTACCTGTGGGGCGACCTGGCGGAGAACTGGCGGCCGGGCGGCGAGAGCGAGTGACGGACCAGACGACTCTTCACATGGGGATGGAACAGAAGTGAGCACCGTGCCTGAGACCGAACGTCCGAAGGCCCTCGCACTGGCCCGGGCCGGCGTCGACCGCGCCGCGCAGTACCGCCACGACGAGCCCTGGCTGGCCGCCGCCTGGAGCCACCCGGCGACCAAGGTGCTGCCGATCGCCGGCGGCGAGGCCTTCGTGGTGGACACCGAGCAGGGCACCGAACTGGTGCTGCTGCCCTCGTTCGAGGCGCCGCAGACCGGCGACCGCTTCTTCCTCGGCACCGACGACGACGGTGTCTCCTACTTCGCGCTGGCCGGCGAGACCCTGCCGGGGCGCCTCGACGGCGACGCCCGCCCCGCCGGGCTGCGCGAGGTCGGCGCGATGCTGTCCGACCGCGACTCCGGGCTGCTGGTGCACGCGGTGGCCCTGGAGCACTGGCACCGGCTGCACAGCTTCTGCTCGCGCTGCGGGCACCCGACCGAGAAGGCGGGCGCCGGGCACATCCGCCGGTGCACCTCCTGCGCGGCCGAGCACTACCCCCGGACCGACCCGGCGGTGATCATGATGATCACCGACGAGCAGGACCGCTGCCTGCTGGGCCGCCAGGCGATCTGGCCCGAGGGCCGCTGGTCGACGCTGGCCGGCTTCGTCGAGCCGGGCGAGTCGATCGAGCAGGCCGTCGCCCGCGAGGTCTTCGAGGAGGCCGGCGTCCGGGTCGCCGAGGTCAGCTACGTGGCGAGCCAGCCGTGGCCGTTCCCGAGCAGCCTGATGCTGGGCTTCACGGGCAAGGCCGACCCGGCCGGCACCGCGATCACGGTGGACGGCGAGGAACTGGCCGAGGCGCGCTGGTTCTCCCGCGAGGAACTGAAGGCCGGAATGGCCGCCGGGGAGATCCTGCCCCCGTCGGGAATCTCGATCGCCCGTCATCTGGTCGAACTCTGGTACGGAGAGCCGCTGCCGTCCGCGGCGCGTTGGTAGGTCCGCTCCTCCACTGCTTTCCCGCCCGCTCATTAAAGGGGCGTGTGATTCACGAAAGGGGCGTGCGGCTATTGCCGTGCGCCCCTTTTCGTTTGTTCCTCAGAGTGGCAGATCCAGTCGGCAGCTCACGGTCTTGCCCGTCAGCCTGGTCGTCACGGTCCACTGCTCGCACAGTGCCGTGACGATCGCCAGGCCGCGCCCGTTCGAGTCGTCGTCGGCCGCGTCGCGGGCCGTCGGCAGGCCGGCGCCGAAGTCCGCGACCGAGATGTGCAGGGCGCTGCCGGTGAGCGCGAGGTTCACCGAGACGGCGCCCCGGCCGTACCGGACGGCGTTGGTCACCAGCTCCGACACCAGCAGCTCGGCGCTGTCCGCCAGGTCCGAGGCACCCCAGGAGGCCAGTGCCGTACGGGTCATCCGGCGGGATCTGCCCACATTGCGCTCCAGCGGCGGGAAGGTCGACATCGCCGACCAGGCTCCCCGGTCCGCGGACGCGAGGGCCCGGCCGGGCCGGCGGGCGGCGCCCGAGGAGTCGGTGTGCCGATTCCCGGGCGGTCCTGCGTCGGTCGGGTGCACATCGCTCTGCCGAGCGTCACTCGGGTGCACCGTGGTCGGGTGCGCCGTTGTCGGGCGCGCATCGGATCGGCGCGCATCGGTCTGGCGCGCACTGCTGGTCACGGGCATGGCTCCGCCCCCGGGGGTGTACGTGGATGTACCGGTGTGTACGTGGATGGTGCAGCCGGCGGTTCCCTGTCGGCCGGTCGGCCTGCTGGTTCGCCTGGGGTGTTCGTCTACGGTGTTCGTCCGCTGGGTCCGCCTGCTCGGGAATACGATGCCGATTATGGCGACAGGCTGCCCGCTGACGGCAATCGACCGGGCGGGATCAATCCCGGAATCCCCAATCCTGGCCAATGTTGGCGGGTTTGGCTGAAATGGCGCAAGCCGAATCGCTACATTCACTCGGGTGACAATCCCCCGGGGCAGTGCCCAATCCCCCAAGTACCAGAGGCTCGCGGCAGATCTTCGCCGCCGGATCACGGCCGGCGAGTTCACCGTCGACGACCCGCTGCCGGTCGAAGGCGTGCTGGAGAAGCAGTACGGGGTGGCCCGCAACACCGTCCGGCTCGCCGTCGACGTGCTGGTCAACGAGGGGCGGCTGGTCCGGCTGCAGGGGAAGGGCACCTATCTGCGCGAGCATCCCGTCCTGGACCACCGGGTCTCCGGGCCCGGTCTGCTGCCGGACCAGCGGGACTGCCTGGCGGCCCCGACCGAGGTCTACACGAAAGAGGCGGGGCAGGCGGGCCGCGAATTGACGGCCGACTTCGAGATGCTGGTCGTCCGGGCCCGGGTGGACATCGCCGAGCGGCTCGGCCTGCGGCCCGGCGAGGCGATCGTCGTGCGCCGCCAGCTGCGCCTGATGGACCGCGAGCCGTACTCGATCGAGGAGAGCCACTACCGGGCGGGGCTGGCGGCCGGCACCCCGCTGATGGAGCCGGACCAGGTCGACGGCGGCGACGAGGCGGTGCTCGCCGCCCTCGGCCGGACCGAGATCGGCGCGGTGGACCACCTGGTGTCACGGATGCCGGGGCCCGAGGAGGCGCAGTGGTTCCAGGGCGGTCCGGGTGTGCCGCTGCTGGTGCAGACCCGGGTCACCTACGACGGGCGCGGGCCGGTCCGGGTGATCGAGACCCGCTACTCGGCGGACCGCTGCCGGCTGCTCTACGGCGTCGGCGACCTGGGCGCGCGCACGGCGCTCCCGGCGCCCGCCACGCCGGTCGACGGCGCCCGCGTGGACGCGCCGTGACGGCTGCGGGCCCCGGTCCGAAGAC
>NZ_JBHUWW010000145.1:0-21559 GCF_042669755.1 Kitasatospora sp. NPDC057223
GCCTGCGGCCTGCCGTCAGCGCCGATGCCGCCCCGGGTCAGCGGGCGAGGGAGACGGCGAAGGGCCGGAAGCCGTGCCGGCGCAGCAGGTGCGGGGCCACCAGGATCATGGCCTCGGTGGCGCGGGCCGTGGTGACGCCGCCGAGGTCCTCGATCCATCCGGGCTGCCAGCCCAGGTCGGTGAGCAGGCCGGTGACGGTCGTCTTCGCGTGTTCGTCGTCGCCCGAGAGGTAGACGGTCGGCGGGACGGCCAGGGTTCCGGGGGCGGTCATGACCGTGAACAGCATGGTGTTGAGGGTCTTGACCACCTGGGTGTCGGGGAGCGCGGCCTGCAGCTTCTCGGCGAGGCTGCTGCCGGGGTAGCAGAGGTCGCCGGGCAGGCCGTCATCGGCGTCCCGGGTGGCGTTGGAGACATCGACGAGGACCTTGCCGGCGAGCTCGGTGCGCAGGCCGGCCAGGCGGTCCAGAGAGCTGTCGCCGGGCGTCGCGTTGATCACGATGTCCGTGGTGCGGGCGGTGGTGCGCTGGTCGGCGAAGGTGATCCGCGGAGTGGCCCCGGGGGCCGCCGCGGTGTCGTCCGTCGGGCTGCGGCGGCCGAGGACGACGTGGTGTCCGGCGGCGGCGAGCTTGTCGGCGAGGTTGGTGCCGACGCGGCCCGCGCCCAGGATGCCGATGCTGGTCATGAGTGGTGCTCCTTGCGGTGTCGGGTGGGAAGGGCGGAGGTGCCCGGTCAGGCGATCGACGACAGGACCTTGAGGGCAGCGGTGTGCACGCCGGGCGCGGCGGCCAGGAAGTCGCGGCTCCGCGTGCTCCACGGCTCGCCCGCCAGGTCGGTGACGATGCCTCCGGCCTCGGAGACCAGCAGCGCGCCGGCGACCAGACCGGAGCGGACGTCGGAGAACTGCCAGAACGCGTCCATGCGTCCGGCCGCGACGTGGATGAGCTGCATGGTGGCGGGCACGGACACGCGCACGACCAGGCCGTTGACGAGCATGGCCGTGACCGAGCCGCCGATCCGCCGGAGGGTGCGCTCGTCCTCGCCGGGCCTGGCCTGGCCCGTACCGACGAGCGAGGCGCCCAGGTCGGTCTTGGCGGAGACCTTCAGGGGCCGGTCGTTGAGGCGGGCACCGCCGCCCGCGACGGCGGTGTAGGTGTCGCCGGTCAGGGGCAGGTGGACGACGGTGAGCACCGGCTGGTTGTCGCGGACCAGGGTGGCGGTGACGGCCCAGTCCTCCATGCCGTGAACGTGGTTGATGTTGCCCTCGGCGGGGTCGACGACCCACCACTCCCCGGGCGGGAGCGCGCCGCCGGCCAGCTCGTCCTCGGCCCACATCGATCCCCGCCGGGCCTGCAGCAGCGGCTCGCGCAGCACGTCCAGCACCGCTTCGTCGTTGGCGTGGATCTCCGCGACGACCTCGTCCAGACTCACGCCCCGGGCGTGCGCGGTGTAGCGGTCCCGCAGCGTGAGACCGGCCGTCTCGACGATGGCGGTGACCTCGGACAGCAGGGTCGTGTCGGCGGCGAAAGGCATGGCTGTGCTCATGTCGGGCTCCTCGGTTCGATGGGTGCGGCGGTTCGTCTCTCGCCCGCACTCCGAAGGTATGACCCTCGACCGTTAACAACAAGTGCATGCTTTTCACTCGTAGAGTTACTCTCATGCAACTGGATCTGAACCTGCTCACCGCCCTGGACGCACTGCTGGAAGAAGGCAGTGTCGCGGGCGCCGCAGCACGCCTCCACGTCACCGCACCGGCGATGAGCCGCTCCCTCGGCCGCATCCGCAAGGCCACCAACGACCAGATCCTGGTCCGCACCGGCCGCAGCATGGTCCCCACCACCCGTGCACTCGCCATGCGCGCCGAGGTCCACGCCCTCGTGCAGCAGGCCCACCACCTGCTGTCCACGCAGCAGGAACTCGATCTGGCGACCCTGGACCGGGTGTTCACCGTGCGCTGGCACGACGCCCTGACCGCCGCCTGCGGCAGCGCCCTGATCACCGCCGTCCACCACCAGGCCCCCGGCGTCCGGCTGCGCCTGACCGCCGAACCCGGCACGAACACCCCCGAGCTGCGCCGGGGAGAGGTCGACCTCGAATCCAGCACCAGCCGTCCGGCGCTTGCCGACATCAGCCACCGCCTCGTCGGCACGGACCGGCTGGTCATCGCCGTCCGACCGGGTCACCCCCTGACCAGGGGCCCGCTGAGCCCCGAAGGTTACGCGGCCGCCGAACACCTCACCGTGTCGAGGCGCGGAAGCCTGCGCGACCCGATCGACGACGCCCTGACCACCCACGGCCTCGAACGGCGGGTCGTCGCCGCCGGGCCCACCGCCGCCGTCGCCCTGCAACTCGCCCGCGACACCGACCTGGTCGTCGCCCTCCCCGACGCGGTCACCCGCGCAGCCCGGGAACAACTCGGCCTGGCCACACTGCCGCCGCCGCTCCCGCTGCCCGACGTCCCCCTGTACCTGCTGTGGCACCAGCGATACGACGACGACCGCGCCCACACCTGGCTGCGCGAGACGGCCACCGAGACCGTCCGGGCGCTGTTCGCATCACCGAACGCCTAGGGCTGGTGGGCGAGTTCGGCTAGCGGCCCCTGGGACGGGCCGCCGTCCGGTTGGTCTCCGAGCGCTCAGGGCCCCGGCACCGACGTGCTCGGTCCACGCCGCCGACGCCGCCGACGCCGGGAGACGCATGCGCACGACGCCCGGCCGGGAGTCCCGGCCGGGCGCCTGCGTGAGCTGCCCGCGGTTCGATCGAGCCGATCGTGTACGCCGTCACTCCTCGGGGTACTGCGGGGAGGGGCGGGCCCGGGGCGTGGAGGGTCAGTTCTTCTTGAAGACGGTCACGGCCAGGGGTCCGCTGGTGGTGTCGCTGCTGCTGGTGGCGCCGTTGGTGTCGAGGACCTTGGTCCAGGTGCCCGCCGGCAGAGCGGGGCTCTGGGTGCTGTTGGTGGGGTTGAAGACCACGACGGTGTCGTAGGCGGTGGGGGCGGCCGGGTTGGAACTGATCCTGGTGGTGATCACGGAGCCGCTGTTCTGGCTGCTGAGCTGGTTGTTGACGGCGTCCCAGCTGGTCAGGCGCAGGGCAGGGGTCGACTTCCGCAGGGCGATGGCGTCCTTGTAGTACTTGAAGGTGGCGGCGTTCGCGGCCTTGTCGCCCCAGTGGACGGCGTTGACGTCGTCGCCGGAGTTGTAGGAGTTCTTGGCGCTCTCGTAGTTGCCGCCGACGACCTTGGTGCGCAGGAACTCGTCGCCCTCGGTGATGAAGGGGACGCCCTGGGAGGTGAGGACCATGCCGGTGGCGAAGCGGTCGATCTGGCCGGCCCGGCCGGTGGCGCCGCCGCCGGCGCCGGAGTAGGTGATCTTGTCCCAGAGGCTGAGGTCGTCGTGCACGGAGACGTAGTTGACGCTCTGCTCGGGGTCGTAGGCGAACGCCGGGTTCCAGGGGTCGGACAGGGCGTTGGTGCTCTTGGTGGCGAGCAGCGATCCGCGCAGCCCGCGGATGACGGCGGAGGGGTCGCCGCCGCCGTTCATGTAGTTCATGACGTTGTCCTGGGTACCGCCCTTGATCGCGTCACGGTAGGCGCCGTTGAACACGCCGACGTGAGCGGCCGCGAGGGTGGGGACGGTCCCGTAGCGGGCCTTCTGGGCCTCGCCCGGGTCGTTGACGCCGCCGCTCCACGGCTCGCCGTAGATCTGCAGCTGCCGGTCCGGGTAGGTGGCGTTGAGGTAGCTGCCCCAGTCGGCGACGTTGGCGGCGTAGTGGACGCCGAGGAGGTCGAAGCGGAAGCCGTCGACGTTGTAGTCCTTGACCCAGTGCTCCAGTGAGTCGCGGATCATGCGGCTGACCATCGGGTTGCCGTCGTCGATCGAGTTGCCGGTGCCGGAGAGGTCGGTGCTGTTGTAGTACTTGCCGGTGATGCCGTCGAACACGCCCTTGCCGGCGGTGTGGTTGTAGACGACGTCCATGATCACGCGGATGCCGGCCTTGTGGAACTCGTTGACCATGTCCTGGTACTCGCGGATGCGGCCCTCGGGCGAGGTCGCCTGGGAGAACTGCTCCTCGGGGACGTTGTAGTTCAGCGGGTCGTAGCCCCAGTTCGGCACGGTGGAGTTGAAGTCGAAGGAGGGCATGATCTGGACGTCGGTGACGCCCAGCTCCTTGAGGTGGTCGATGCCCGTCCTCACGCCGTTGTACGTCGTCCCGCCCTGGACGAGGCCGAGGAACTTGCCGCGCTTGGCCGCGTCGACGCCGGAGGTCGGGTCGATGGTGAAGTCGCGGACGTCGAGCTCGTAGACGACGGAGTCCTCGCGGTTGGCGCGCGCCGGGCGGGTGGCCCAGCCGCCGGTGGGCTGGACGGCGCCGGATCCGATGACGACGCCCTGGGTGGTGCCGGGGTTCACCATCTGCGCGTAGGGGTCGCGGACGTCGTTGCCGCGGATCTTGAACTGGTAGGTCTGGTTCCTCAGGTCGCCGCTGACGACGGTCTGGTAGACGCCGGTGTAGCCGTTGAGGGTGACCGGGATCATCGGGTACGTCGTGCCGCCGACGGCCACCTTGACGTCGGAGCTGTCCGGCGACCAGATGCGGAACGTCGTCGCGGCGCCGGTGTGGAGCGCGCCGAGGGTGTTGGCGGCGGTCGGGCCGGTCGGCGTCGCCGTCGGGGACGGGCTCGGGGAGGCGCTCGGGCTGGGCGTGGTGCCGGTGCCCGACTGGACGGTCAGCACGTGGGTGCCGATGTTCCAGCTGAAGGTGGTGGTGGCACCGGCGGCCGGGACGGTGAAGCCGATGTTCGCGCCGCCGGCGGTCCCGTTCTGCCCGTAGTTCTCCGTCCAGGACTTGTCGAGGGCCGCCTTGACCTGCCAGGTGCCGGCGGGGATGGCGGTGGTGCTGAAGGTGTAGGTGCCGTCGCCGTCGGTGTCGTCCATCGAGGACGTCAGGCAGTCCGGTGCCCAGTCGCCGGGGCAGCCAATCTCGGACTGGAAGTCGCCGGCGGCGGTGACGACGCGGCTGTTGGCGTTGTCGGTGATGGAGTGCGTGGCCGGGTCGTAGACGAAGGTGACGGCCTTGCCGCCGGCGGGGACGGTCAGGGTGATGTCGGCGCCGCCGGCCGCGCCCTGGGCGCCGTAGTTCTCGGTCCAGCTCTTGTTGATCGCGGCCTTGTAGGCCCAGGTTCCGGCGGGGAGGTTGAGGGTGACGGACCACTTGCCGTCGGCGCGCTGGGTGAGCTGCGCCTGGGCGCAGTCGGGGGCCCAGTCACCGGAGCAGCCGATCTCGCTGTTGAACGTGCCGGGCACGGACACGGCGGTGGGGGACGCGGCGCTGGCGGTGCTCTGCAGGAAGGGGACGAGGCTCAGGGCGAGGGCGGCGGTGACGGTGGACGCGGCGGCGGCTGCTGCCGTGCGCCGCCGGGAGTGCCGGGGGGCGTGGTGCATGGGGGTCTCCTGTGGCTGTGCTGTGTCTGCGGCGGGTGGGCCGTCCGGCGTGGACGGGGTGGAGCAGCAGAACTCCGGTCTGTCGCCCTTGCCGCACTGGGCGGCGTCCGGCCGTGCGGGGCTTGCACGGCCGGGTGGGCGGTCGGGTGGGGGGAGGAGGAGCACGCGGCGGCCTTCGGGCGGATTCGCCCAGGTCAGGATGGTCGCGGTGGTGCGCAGTTCCGCAGCGGCCCAGCGGCCTCGGGTGGGGCCGCACCATCGCTGGTCGGTTGCTAACTCATGTTAATAATGCGTAAATGACAGTCGGGTCAAGACTCCGGACAGAAATCCGCTGCCTCCGGAGGCGCCCGGCGGGCCCGGCGGCCACCCTGACGGTCGCCGGGCCCGCTCCCGGACCCGCACCATGTCGCAGTGTTAGTAACGTGCGTTATCGTTTGATGACACAGACGAGACAGGGGAACCCATGCCGGCGAAGGCGCCAGGAACTGCCCCGCCCTCCGGGCGCGGGCGGCCCACCTCCAGTGACGTGGCGAAGGTGGCGGGGGTCTCCCGCTCGGCGGTCTCCTTCGCCTTCAACAGTCCGGAGCGGCTCTCCCAGAGCACCCGGGAGCGGATCCTGGCAGCCGCCAAGGAGATCGGGTACTCCCCCAACACGCTGGCGCGGATGCTCCAGGCCGGCCAGACCCAGTCACTGGGCGTCCTGCTGCCGCAGAACCTCGCCAAGATCATGGAGAACCCGTACTACGCGCGGTTCCTCACCGGCGTGGGCCAGGTCTGCGACGAGCAGGGCTACACGCTGCTGCTGACGCCGCCGCTGCGGGACTCCATGCTGAAGGCCATCCCGTACGCCGCCGTCGACGGCTTCATCGTCTGCGGCCTGGAGCACGACCGCGGCGAGGTGGCCGACCTGCAGCGCCGGGGCATCCCGTTCGTCCTGGTGGACAGCAGCCCCTGGGCGGACGTGCCGAGCGTGGACGTCGACGACCAGAGCGGGGCGCGCGAGGTCACCCGCCACATCCTCGAACTGGGCCACCGCCGGATCGCGTTGCTGTCCATCGACCCGGGCCCCGAGCGGGCCGAGCGCGGGTACCGGGGGCCGCTGGCCCGGCGGATGGACGGCGTCGCCGAGGCGCTCGCCGAGGCCGGCCTCACCCTCGCGGACATCACCCTCGCCGAAGTGCCCTGCACCCGCGCCGAGGGGTTCCGCGCCGCCAAGGCGCTGATGGCGGAGAAGGCGCCGACCGCGGTCATCGCCCTGTCCGACATCCTCGCCTTCGGCGCCATCGACGCCCTGCACGACCTCGGGCTGAGCGTTCCCGGCGACGTCACCGTCACGGGCTTCGACGACCTGCCGGAGTCGGCGTGGCTGCGGCCGCGCCTGACCAGTGTCCGCCAGGCCATCGCCGCCAAGGGCCGCACCGCCGCCGACTTCCTCATCTCCGCCATCCGGGGCGAGGACCAGCACCCGCACCAGCTGCTCGGCACCAGCCTCATCGTGCGCGACTCCAGCGCCCGCGTCCCTTCGCAGGTGATCTGACCTGCGCGCCTGATCCCTCGCCGCCCCCTCGCCGCCCCCTCGCCCACCCGGGCCAGGGGGCGGCGGCCGTTCAGGGCCGCGTCCCTCCGGCCCCCGCGCCGCCCTCGTGCCCCGCTCCCGAGCTGCGTCACCGCGTTACATAAACGTTAGCTAACTCCTGTTAATAGCCTGCTAACGTCTGGGACATCACCTCGCAGTACCGCGGGACCCTCACTCCGCCGGAATCCGGGCAGCACCTGCCCGTCGTGACCGGAGGAGCCCCGCCCGCGACCCGGCCCCGCACACCGCACGGGACCACCGGCTCGCCAGCAGACCGATACCCGGGCCGGCCCTCCGCCGGCCCCGGCCCCCACCCGGAATCTCCCCTCCACCTAGGAGTTCACCATGCGTCGTGGCATCGCGGCAGTCGCCCTCGCGGCTGCGTTCACCGTCTCTGCGAGTGCCTGCGGCTCGGGCGGCGGATCGGGCTCCGCCGCCTCCGGCCCGGTCACCATCACCTGGTGGGACACCTCGGACGCCACCAACGAGGCCCCGGTCTTCAAGGCCCTGGCCGCCGACTTCGAGAAGGCCAACCCGGACGTCAAGGTCACCTACGTCAACGTCCCCTTCGCCGACGCCCAGAGCAAGTTCCAGACCGCCGCGGGCAGCAAGGGCGCCCCCGACGTCCTGCGCGCCGACGTCGGCTGGACGGCCGGCTTCGCCCAGTCGGGCTTCCTCGCCCCGCTGGACGCCACCGCCGCGGCCACCGACGCCGCCGCCTTCCAGCCCAGCCTCGTCCAGCAGGCCAAGTACGACGGCAAGCTCTACGGCGTCCCCCAGGTCACCGACACCCTGGCCCTGATGTACAACAAGGACCTCTTCGCGAAGGCCGGCATCACCGCCGCCCCGAAGACCTGGGACGAGCTGAAGGCCGACGCCGCCCTGGTCAAGGAGAAGACCGGCGTCGACGGCTTCGCGTTCAACCCCCAGGGCTACTACGCCATGCCGTTCCTCTACGGCGAGGGCACCGACATGCTCGACACCGCCGCGAAGAAGATCACCGTGAACTCGCCGGCCGCCGCCAAGGGCATCGACACCCTCAAGGCCCTGGTCGCCTCCCCCGGCATGGCGAAGCTGGACACCACCAGCAACGGCTACGCCAACATCATGGACGCCTTCGACAACGGCAAGGTCGCCGCCATCATCCAGGGCCCCTGGGAGAACGCCAACGTCCTCAAGGGCGCCGCGTTCACGGACAAGGCCAACCTCGGCATCGCCACCGTCCCGGCCGGCTCGACCGGCAAGTCCGGCGCCCCGCTCGGCGGCCACAACCTCGTCGCCTACGCCGGCTCCGACGCCGCCCACCTGGCCGCCGCGCAGAAGTTCATCGCCTTCATGACCTCCGCCCAGACCCAGACCACCACCGCGGCCAAGAACGGCACCCTGCCCACCCGCGGCGACGCCTACACCGCCGAGGTCAACGCCAACCCCGGCATCGCCGGCTACCAGACCGTCCTGCCCTCCGGCCGGCCGCGCCCGCCCGTCGCCCAGTACTCCTCCCTCTACGACCCGCTGGGCACCGATCTGATCAAGATCCTCTCCGGCCAGGAGAGCACCCAGGCCGGCCTCGACAACGTCGCGGCGGCCGCCAGGAAGCTGCTCCCGGACTACGCCGCGCAGTGACCCGCACCCCGGCCGGGCGCCAGCGGGCGCCCGGCCGGGACCGCCCCGCTGCCCGTTCTTCCTCCCGCCCCCGAGGTGCCAGATGACGACCGTCGTCCAGGGCGACGCCGCCCGCAAGAACCGCCGTGACCAGCCCCGCCGAAGTCTCCCCAGCCGCATCCGGCACTCCTACGACCGCTACTGGTACGCGTGGGCGATGTGCCTGCCGGTCGTCCTGGTCCTGGGGGCGATCGTCGGCTACCCCCTCGTCCAGGGGATCTACCTCAGCTTCACCGACGCCACCAGCCAGAACGTCGGGCGCACCATCGGGGCCAACCACATCCCCGACACCTACAGCTGGGTCGGCCTCAGGAACTACGCCGACATCCTGACCGGCGCCAACAACCAGTTCTGGCCCCACCTGGTGTGGACGATCGCGTGGACGGTCGCCTGCGTCGCCATCACGTACGCCCTCGGGCTGGCCCTCGCCATCGTGCTCAACCGCGACATGCGCGCCCGCGGTTTCTACCGGATGCTGCTGATCCTGCCCTGGGCCGTGCCCACCTTCGTCACCATCTTCGCCTGGCGCCTCATCCTCGCCGACGACGGCGCCGTCAACCAGCTCCTCGACCTGGTGGGCGTCACCGGCCCGTCCTGGCTGAGCGACCCGCTCGCGCAGAAGGCCGCCGCGATCGGCGTCAACATCTGGTGCGGGTTCCCCTTCATCATGATCTCCCTGCTCGGCGGCCTGCAGGCCATCCCGAAGGAGCTCCACGAGGCCGCCGAGATGGACGGCGCCACTCCCTGGCAGCGCTTCGTCAACGTCACGCTGCCCGGCCTGCGACCGGTCAGCAGCACCGTGATCCTGCTCGGCGTCATCTGGACGTTCAACCAGTTCAACGTGATCTTCCTGCTGTTCGGCACCAACAGCGACAGCGTCCAGATCCTCGTGACCTACGCCTACAAGCTCTTCTTCGGCCAGCAGCCCCAGGACTACGCCTCCTCGGCAGCCGTCGGCATCCTCTGCCTGTCCCTGCTCGTGGTCTTCACGAGCGTCTACCGCCGCTGGCTCAAGCGCAACGACGAGGGGGTCCTCTCATGACCACCGCAGCCACGCCCACCGCACCCCCGACCGTCGCCGCACCCCCGGACACCTCCGGGCCGCGCACGCGCCGCCGGCGCAGGGCCACCTCGTCGGTCAGCCTGCACGGCGGCCTCAGCGTGATGGCGTTCGTCGCCGCGTTCCCGGTCCTGTGGATCGCCTACATCTCGCTCGGCGCCGACAAGTTCGACTACCAGCACCCCGGCCGTATCCTCGACCACCCGTCGCTGTCCAACTACGGCCACGTCCTGACCGAGACCAACTTCGGCACCTGGATGCTGAACTCGGTCGTCGTCGCGCTCGGCACCACCGTGATCGGCGTCCTCATCGCGGCCAGTGCGGGCTACGCCGTCTCCCGGATGCGCTTCCTCGGGCGCGGCACGCTGATGTACACCTTCCTGCTCACCCAGATGTTCCCCGTCGCCGTCCTGATGGTGCCGCTCTACAAGATCATGGCGAACCTGGGCCTGCTCGACACCTACAGCGGCCTGATCCTGATCTACTGCTCCACCGCGGTGCCGTACTGCGCCTGGCTGCTCAAGGGCTACTTCGACACCATCCCCGTCGACATCGACGAGGCCGGACGCATCGACGGCCTCAGCCCCTTCGGCACCTTCTGGCGCCTCGTCCTGCCGCTCGCCCGCCCCGGCCTGTCGGTGGCCGCGTTCTACACCTTCATCACCGCCTGGGGCGAAGTCGCCTACGCCTCGCACTTCATGCTCTCCGAGGACAAGTACACCCTCGCCGTGGGCCTGCAGACCTACGTCAGCCAGTTCAACTCCCAGTGGAACTTCATGGCCGCCACCTCCGTGCTGATCGCCATCCCCGCCGCCCTGGTCTTCTACGTCGTCCAGAAGCACCTGGTGGCCGGCATGACCGCCGGCAGCACCAAGGGCTGACCCGGTACCGCACAAACCGTGGGCGGCCGGCCCGGCCCGCCCACGGACCATCACTCCCCGTAATCGCGGCAACACCCGCCGCCGTCGTCGTGAGGACCCCATGACCCAGCATCTCGCCACAACCGACCGGCCCGCCGACGCCCCCGCCGACGCCGCGCGCAGAGCCGACTGGTGGCGCGACGCGGTGATCTACCAGGTGTACCCCCGCAGTTTCGCCGACGCGAACGGCGACGGCATGGGAGACCTGCCCGGCATCCGCTCGCGCCTGCCCTACCTGCGCGACCTCGGCGTCGACGCCGTCTGGCTCTCCCCGTTCTACGCCTCCCCGCAGGCCGACGCCGGCTACGACGTCGCCGACTACCGCGCGGTGGACCCGATGTTCGGCACCCTCGCCGACGCCGACCATTTGATAGCCGACGCCCACGGCCTGGGCCTGCGCATCATCGTCGACCTGGTCCCCAACCACTCCTCGGAGCAGCACGAGTGGTTCCAGCAGGCCCTGCGCGAGGGCCCGGCCTCCCCGCTGCGCGAGCGCTACCACTTCCGTCCCGGCAAGGGCGGGAGCGGCGAGGAGCCGCCCAACGACTGGGAATCCGTCTTCGGCGGCCCGGCCTGGACCCGTACCGTCGACCCGGACGGGACCCCCGGCGACTGGTACCTGCACCTGTTCGCCCCCGAGCAGCCGGACTTCAACTGGGAACACCCCGCCGTCCGCGAGGAGTTCCACGCCGTCCTGCGGTTCTGGCTCGACCGGGGCGTCGACGGCTTCCGTATCGACGTCGCCCACGGCCTGGTCAAGGCGGCCGGCCTGCCCGACCTCGGTGTCCACGACCCGATGAAGCTGCTCGGCACCGGCGCCACCCCCTGCTTCGACCAGGACGGCGTCCACGAGATCTACCGCACCTGGCGCACCATCTTCGACGAGTACCCGGGTGAACGGATCGGCGTCGCCGAGGCGTGGACCCCCACCGCCCGGCGCACCGCCAACTACGTGCGCCCCGACGAGCTGCACCAGGCCTTCAACTTCCAGTACCTGGCCAGCTCCTGGCAGGCCGGTGCGCTGCGGCAGGTCATCGACGAGTCGCTGGAGGCGATGCGCCCCGTCGGCGCACCCACCACCTGGGTGCTGTCCAACCACGACGTCACCCGGCACGCCACCCGCTTCGCCAACGAGCCGGGCCTCGGCACCCAGATCCGCCTCGCCGGCGACCGGGAGCTCGGCCTGCGCCGCGCCCGCGCCGCCTCCCTGCTGATGCTGGCCCTGCCCGGCTCCGCCTACGTCTACCAGGGCGAGGAGCTCGGCCTGCCCGACGTCACCGACCTGCCCGACGAGGTCCGCCAGGACCCTTCCTACTTCCGCGCCGCCGGCCAGGACGGCTTCCGCGACGGCTGCCGCGTCCCCATCCCGTGGTCCGGCACCGAGGCCCCGTACGGCTTCGGACCCGACGGCGGCAGCAGCTGGCTGCCGCAGCCCGCCGAGTGGGCGCAGCTCTCCGTCGAGGCGCAGGCCGGCGACCCGGCGTCCACGCTGGAGCTCTACCGCGCGGCCCTCGCCCACCGCCGCGCGCACCCCGCCCTCGGCGGCGCCGACAACCTGACCTGGCTGGACGCCCCCGACGGTGTGCTGTCCTTCGAGCGCACCGGCCCCGACGGCGCCGTCCTGCGGTGCACGGCCAACATCACCGGCCGCCCCGTCACCGTCCCCACCCCCGGCGAACTCGTCCTCGCCAGCGGCCCGTTCACCCTGGACGGCGACCGCAGCGTCCTGCCCGCCGACACCACCGCCTGGTGGACCACCGGCTGATTTCCGACCGCAGTACCCGGCCGCGGCACCCCCATCGCCGCTCCCCCACTTCACCACCCGTCGCGACACGAAGAGGTGCCATGACCCCCCGACCCGTTTCCGCACGCAGATCCCGCCGCGCCCGCCAGGCCGTCGCCACCGCCGTCGTCCTCGCGGCCGCCGGACTGGCCCCCGTCCCCGCGCTCGCCGCCGACCCGGCGACCGCGCCGACCGCACCGACCGCTGTCGCCGTGGCAGGCGACCTCGACCATCTCTTCGGCTGCCCCGGCGACTGGTCCCCCGACTGCGACCAGGCCCAGATGACCCGCCGTACGGACGGCATCTGGTCCCTCTCCGCGCACCTGCCGGGCGGCGCCTACTCCTACAAGGCGGCGCTGGAGAAGAGCTGGGCCGTCAACTACGGCCTGAACGCCGCGCCGGGCGGGGCGAACATCCCGCTCGCCGTCCCGGCCGCCGGCGCCGACGTCACGTTCCTCTACGACCCGGCGACCCACTGGATCACCGACACGCTCAACACCGCCGTGGTCACCGCCGCCGGCGACTTCCTGGACGAGCTAGGCTGCGCCACCGCGGCAACGGACTGCCTGGCAGCCTGGCTCACCGACCCCGACGGCGACGGCCTCGCCACCTTCACCACCACCGCCCTGCCCGCCGGCACCTACCACGCGAAGGCCGCCCTCGGCCTGCCCGCCACCCCCGTGGACGGCACCGACACCACCTTCACCGTCGCGAAGGCCGGCGACGCCACCACCTTCAGCTACACCGCCGCCTCGCGTGTCCTCAGCGTCTACGCCGGACAGCCCAAGCCCAGCCTCGCCCCCCGCTCCGGGTACTGGCTCACCGCCGACACCATCGCCTGGGACCTCGGCGACAACGCCGCCGCCGCGAAGACCTTCCAGCTGGCCACCGCCCCGGACGGCGGCCTCACCGCCGCCGGCACCGGCATCACCGGCGGGACCGCCGTCCCGCTCACCCGTGACCCCAAGGGCCTGCCCGCCGCCCTCAAGGCCAAGTACCCCCACCTCGCGAACCTCACCGCGCTGCGCGTCCCGCGCGAATGGGCCGGCAAGGCCAAGCAGCTCGTCAAGGGCCAGAGCGCCGTCGCCGCGATGGACGCCACCGGCAGCCTCATCGCCGCCACCGGACTGCAGAGCGCCGGCGTCCTGGACGACCTGTACGCCGCCAGGGCCGCCGACGCCGAACTCGGACCCGTCTTCGACGGCAGGAAGCCCACCCTGTCCCTGTGGGCGCCCACCGCACAGTCCGTCACCGTCGAGCTGTACGACACCGCCGACTCCACCGAGGCCCGCACCGTCCCCCTGACCCTCGACGGGTCGACCGGCGTCTGGTCGGTCCAGGGCGACAGGAGCTGGAACGGCAAGTACTACCGCTACCAGGTGAGGGTCTGGGCCCCCAGTGTCCAGCGGACCGTCACCAACACCGTCACCGACCCGTACTCGCTCGCCCTGTCCGCCGACTCCAGGCGCAGCCAGATCATCGACCTCGACGACGCGGCCCTCGCACCGCGCGGCTGGGACGACACCGGGTCGCCGAAGGCGATCAGCAGCGGACAGCAGCAGATCCAGGAGCTCCACATCCGTGACTTCTCCGCCGCCGACACCGCGCTGCCGGAGGCCGAACGCGGCACCTACCTCGCCTTCACCGACCCCGCCTCCGCCGGTATGAAGCACCTGAAGGAGCTCGTCGCCGCCGGTGTCACCACCGTCCAGATCCTGCCCGCCTTCGACTTCGCCGGCACCGCCGAGAAGCGTGCCGACCAGGCCACCCCCGCCTGCGACCTGCCGGGCATGGCCCCGGACTCCGACCAGCAGCAGACCTGCATCACCGGCACCCAGGCCGCCGACGCCTACAACTGGGGCTACAACCCCTTCCACTTCACCGTCCCCGAGGGCTCCTACGCCACCTCGCCCGACGGCGGCGCCCGCACCGTCCAGTTCCGCGAGATGGTCCAGGCCCTCCACCGGGCCGGCCTGCGCGTCGTCATGGACGTCGTCTACAACCACACCGCCGCCGCCGGCCAGGACCCCGACTCCGTCCTCGACCAGGTCGTCCCCGGCTACTACCAGCGCCAGGACGCCCACGGCACCGTCACCCGCGACAGCTGCTGCGCCGACACCGCCCCCGAGAACGCGATGATGAACAAGCTCGTCGTCGACTCCGTGACCACCTGGGCCAAGCAGTACCACGTCGACGGATTCCGCTTCGACCTGATGGGCCTGGACCCCAAGCAGACCATGCTCGACGTCAAGGCCTCGCTCAGCAGGCTCACCGAGCGCCGCGACGGCATCGACGGCAAGGCCACCACCCTGTACGGCGAGGGCTGGAACTACGGCGTGGTCGCCGACGACGTCCGCTTCGTCCAGGCCACCCAGGCGAACATGGCCGGCACCGGCATCGGCACCTTCAACGACCGCCTGCGCGACGGCGTACGCGGCGGCGGCCCCTCCGACCCGGACCCGCGCGAGCAGGGCTTCGCCAGCGGACAGTTCACCAACCCCAACGGCGCTCCCGTCAACGGCACTCCCGACCGGCAGAAGACCGACCTCCTGCACGACATGGACCTCGTGAAGCTCGGACTCACCGGCAACCTCGCCGGCTACACCTTCACCACCAGCGACGGCACCCGCCGCAAGGGCTCGCAGATCGACTACAACGGCGACCCGGCCGGCTACACCGCCGCCCCCGGCGAAGCCGTCACCTACGTCGACGCCCACGACAACCTGGCCCTCTACGACAGCCTCGCCCACAAGCTGCCGGCCGGCACGACCGCCGCGGAGCGCGCCCGCATCCAGTCCCTCGCGCTCGCCACCACCACCCTCGCCCAGGGCCCCAGCATGGTCCAGGCCGGCACCGACCTGCTGCGCTCCAAGTCCCTGGACGGCGACTCCTACGACAGCGGCGACTGGTTCAACGCCATCCACTGGGACTGCACCCAGGGCAACGGCTTCGGCCACGGCCTCCCCCTCGCCACCTCCGGCGGCAACCAGGCCCAGTGGAGCTACGCCAAGCCGCTGCTCGCCAACCCCGCCCTCACCCCCAGCTGCGCCGACACCGCTGCCGCCACCGCCCAGTACCAGCAGTTCCTGAAGATCAAGCGCTCCACCCCCCTGTTCTCCCTCGACACCGCGAAGGCCGTCCAGCAGCGCCTGACCTTCCCCCTCTCCGGCACCGCCGGCGAGACCCCCGGCGTCATCACCGAACACCTCGACGGCCGCGGCCTGGACACCTACAAGTCCGTCACCGTCATCTACAACGCCACCGGCGCGGCCCAGACCCAGAACGTCCCAACCCTGGCCGGCACCCGCCAGAACCTGCACCCCGTGCAGAGGAACGGCACCGACCCCACCGTCAAGCTGTCCCGCTACGACCAGGCCACGGGCACCTTCACCGTCCCCGCCCACACCGTCGCCGTCTTCATCGAGCAGTAACCACCCGGCCCGTCCCTGTCGGCCCGGCAGCGTGCACACCACGCGGCCGGGCCGGCGAGGGAGCACTGCGCCGTATCGTCGACGTGTCAAGACCGTTCGAGTGTTCGGAGGCTGTGTGCGGATCGAGGATCAGGCCGGATGGAGCCATGACTTCCCGGTCAAGTACCTGTTGGGTCAGGTCGATGCCGAACTCGATGTCGAATACTGGGGACGGTGCGCAGCCGTCGAGGGCCTGTTCGTCGATCCGGTGCCGCCGCCGCGTGAGGTCCTGACGATACGAGGGTGCAAGCCCGATGGGCCCTGGGGCGACGTGATCGCCCGGCCCGACGAAGCAACGCGGTCGCTGGGCACGCTGGAAGTCGCGATCTGGGACGAGCGCCAGCCCCAGTTCGCCTGGGACCTCGTGGACGCGGTCGTCCTCACGCACCGGCCCAACGCGGCCGATCCCGGCCTCGTGGACGTCGTCGTGGGGACCGGCGTCATCGAACACGCCGAGGTGTGGTGCGGTGCCGGCCCCGGCACCATGCCGACCCTGCCACGCTACGAGGTCTATGCCGCGAGCCGGCGCGGTGTGCTGACCGGTGAATGTCTCGGGATCGACGGTCTCCTCGTCCCGCGCGCGGCACAGGCAGACATTCCCCTTCAGCTCATCGGGTGCGAACCCGGCGGGCCACTGCTCGCCGCCCTGCGCGACCCGCGGTCATGGACGAAGGAATGGGCCGCTCTGCAGGCGTTGGACCGCACCGGACGGGAGATGGCCCGCCACATGGTCCGCCTGGAGATCACGGATGTCCGTCCGTCCGTACTCGGGGACCCGCTGCTCGACATCACACTCGCCGACGGCGGGGACGACGACCGCCCCCCGCAGGCCGCCCGGCACATCTGGGAGACCTGGTACCGGGGCCACCCAAGCACGCCCAACCAGTGGGCCCCGCTGGACACCCAGGGCCGCACCGAGTGGCTCAACCTGACACGCCGCCATCCAGGCGGACCGGACAGCACCGGCGGAACCCACCACCTCGCGGGGCGCTTCATCACCGATCTACCAGGCCTGTACTGCGCACTGGGCGAGGCACTCATCGGCCCGGGCCTCAACATCGGCCGAGGGTGGGACGACCTCAAAGACTGTCTGAGCGGCCGGCGCGGCATCGTAGGACCCTTCACCCTGGTGTGGCACGACGCCGACATCGCACGCCGGGCACTGGACTTCGTCGACGGCCCCGACCGATCACTCACGTACTTCGACGAAATCCTGCGACTCCTCGAAGGCCACCGCGCAAACGTCGTCCTCAGGTAGAGCAACAGACCGCACCACCACGCCACGTCGGACACCGGGACCGGCCCGGCGTCGGCACAGGCCAACCCCCTGGCAACCGGCACACCGGTCTCCACGTACCGGACTGCCGCCCACCAGCCCCGGACGGGTAGCCCCACCGCATGACCGGGTGGCTGAGCGGTCGGGCCAACGGGTGCGGCGGCGGGTCGTCTCAGGTGCCGCCGGCCGGCCGGCGTTCCGGGGCGGACGGCCAGCGCGGCCCGGTGTGCGGGTCGTTCAGCCAGACGAACTGCTCGTCGGGGCGTACGGTCATCCCGAAGTCGTACGGCGTCGGGCGGTCGTGCTTCTCCCAGGAAAGCCAGGCGCTGTCCAGTTCGTCGGCGAGGCTGCGGGGTCCGCCCTGGTGTACGGCGCCCGGCCCGTCGGCGGAGGCGGACAGGGCGGCCCAGGAGGCAGCGCCGTCGTGCAACCACGCCGATGTGCCGTCTGCATCGACCGCGGTGGTGATCCGGACGTCGGGCAGGGCGACGCGCAGTGCGAAGCGCAGGTTCCAGTCCTCTTGCAGCGGCGCGAGGTTGCGGTGCAGAGGGTAGGAGGCGTCGGCCGGGGTGCCTGCCCGGATCTCCGCGAAGCCGGCACCGCCGCCCGGCTCGCCCCGGTCGGGCATGAACCGGGCCAGGCCCTGCACCCAGCCGACGGCATCCGCGCCGTCTTCGGCCACGTTGAGGGCAACGTGCCCGAGGCGCCCCCACGGGGCGACGATGCGGCCGCCCGGCGCGCACTGCTCGACCCAGGCCCACGGGATCCGCTCGACGGCGTACGTCGCGATCACCCTGTCGAACGGGGCGCCGTCCGGACGCCCCTCCGTGCCGTTGCCGATCTCGGTGGCGACGTCGAGGCCGGCCGCTTTCAGGCGGGTCCGGGCGCCCTCCGCGAGGCCGGGGTCGACCTCGACGGAGCTCACCAGGGCGGGCCCGGCGCGCCACGCGGCCAGGGCGGCGTTCCAGCCCGCACCCGTCCCGAGGTCGAGGACCCGGTGACCGGGCTCCAGCAGCAGGGAGTCCAGCATGTCCACCACCAGGGCCTGCGCCGACAGGCTGCACGTGGGCAGGCCGTCGGTGACCTGCGTGACGGCCGCCGCGTCCTGGTCCCGGTACAGCTCGCCGGCCCACCCGGCGAAGTCCGTCCCCCGGTCCACGGCGAGGTAGGCCTGCCCGTCCCACCGCAACAGCACGTCCGGGGCGAACAGGTCGCGCGGCAGTGCCGCGACCGCCTCACGCAGCCACGGCGAGCGCCCGGGCCACGCCCCGCGCTGGTCCATGGCCTCCGCGAGGCCGTCACGCCACTCCTGAAGACCGGTCACTTCTTGTGCTTTCCGTCGCCGGGCGGCGGGGGCGGTACCTGTCCGTCGGCATTCCCAGGAGGCGGTGACCCGTCGCCCGGCGGTGGCGGCGGCTTCTCGTGCGCACCCATACTGACCCCCTCGTAGGCGGATATCACCGGCCATCCTGCTCGCCCGCACCGCACTCCGGTAGAGGGCGCGGGGCGCGCCCGGGAGCGCGGATGCACATGCGACGCGCCCCTGTGCAGTGCCCTACCGCCACCCTGCTCCTCCCCCGACGAGCGGGGTCCGTCGCACGGTGCGCAGCGGCAGTTCCGTGTTCCGCCCCGGCCGCTCAATGCGAACGCAACGCCCTCGCCCCGGACTCTCGTCCCGAGGCTTCCGGGCGAAGATGGCGCGGCCCCGTGACCGGTACCTTGCTGTTCACGGGCGGCGGGAGGCGCGGCCCCGGCCGGAGGCCGGTCGAACCGGCCGGAGGAGTCCGAAGCATGTTCAGGTACCGGTCGACAACCCTGCTCGCCATCCTCGCCGCGCTCGCAGCCGGCTGCTCGGCCACCGGTACCCGTGCGGAGTCGGCGGCCACCGCCGGCACCCCAGCAGCCGAAAGGAGTTCCGCCTCGGCGACCGGCGTACCCCCCAGACGCGAACTGACCGCCCCGCAGGCCGTCGGCGGCGCCCGCCAGCACACCCGTGAGGGCCTCGCGCAGCGGATGGGCGTGCAGTTGGCATCACTCTTCGCCGACCGCTCGCCCACGGCCGTCGCAGCCGGGTTCGACATCAACGCGCCGTTCTACTTCGCGGGGATCAACAGTCCCGAGCCCTACCCCCAGGATTTGGCGGGGCAGGCAGATCTGGCCCTTCGCGCGGCACCGACGGCCAACTCGGGCACGGGCTCGCTCACCCTCGTCCCCGCCCAGGACTACGCATCGCACGACTCGACGACGGCGTTGCACTGCACAGTGGCGACGTTGCGCGGATCGACCGCCTCGACCGACATCCCGGTGTGCGCCTGGGCGGACGGCTGGACGATCGGCCTCGTCATGGACTTCAGCAGGAAGGTCGAGACGGGCCAGGGCGAGGCCGACCTGCAAGGGGCGGCGGACCTGACCCTCGCGACCCGCACCGCCGCGGCGCGGCCGGCCCCCTGACCCGTGCCTGTGGACGGCTCGGGAGCGAGACGGCCGTGCCGAGGCGACGCCGGCCGGCGACCGTCCTCGGTGATCGCCCGCTACCGCAAGATCGATCCCTGTGTCCGGACGAGTTCGGCCACCTCAACCCGGGACGCCCTCCTGCAGTCGCCGAAGTCGCCCGATCAGCCAACCGAACGGACGGGCCCGTCCAAGAAATGCCAGCACCCTTCGTCGCTGTGTCGGTACGGTCGGTCGATGGTCGATGATGACGGGCATTTCGGAGAACGCGTAGCGGAGCAGTACGACGAGTCCTCGGCTCCCGAGTTCCAGGAGGAGACCGTTGAGCGGACCGTCGACGTCCTCGCAGAACTTGCGGGCGGCGGAAGGGCACTGGAACTCGGGATCGGAACCGGGCGGATCGCTCTGCCGCTCGCCCGGCGCGGCGTCCCGGTCCACGGCATCGAACTGTCGCGGGCGATGGTGGAGCACATGCGCGCCAAGCCCGGAGGCGAGGAGATCGGCGTCTCCATCGGGGATTTCGCCACCGTGAGGGTGGACACGGCGGCCGAGGGGCCCTTCTCCCTCGCGTTCCTCGTCTTCAACACCATCATGAACCTGACGAGCCAGGAGGCCCAGGTCGCCTGCTTCCGCAACGCCGCCGAGCACCTCGCGCCGGGCGGCTGCTTCGTCATCGAGGTGATGGTCCCGGAACTGCGCAGGATCCCGGCCGGGCAGAACATCGTCCCGTTCCGCACCGGCCCCACCAAGTGGGCCTACACCGTCTACAACACGGCGACCCAGGACGCGACCTGCCACTACATCGAGGTCACCGAGGACGGCCGCGGCGAGACCCGAACGATTCCCTTCCGCTACGTCTGGCCCGCGGAGCTGGACCTCATGGCCCAGCTCGCCGGCCTGAGGCTCCGCGACCGCTGGGACGGCTGGACGCGCACACCGTTCACCGAGAACAGCGCGCAGCACGTCTCGGTCTGGGAGAAGCCGATCGGCTGACGCCGCACGCCTCGGAGCCCCGAAGCCGAGCAACAGGGCACTGGGCCGTGGCCGTCATGGTGTGTCGCAGGGCAAGGGTGTGTCGCAGCGCCGGCAGCGGCCACTCCCCCGACGAGGATGGGGCGGACCGACGAAGGAGGCTGCGTTGCAGGCGAGGACTCTGCGGGGGTTCGAGGAACGCGCCGCGGACCGGATGATCTTCTTCTCCGACGCCGTGGTGGCGATCGCCATCACCCTGTTGGCCCTCGAACTGCCGGTACCAGAAGGCCCGACCGTCCCCGCGTTCCGCTCTGCGGTGCACGAGGACCTCGACCACTACCTGGCCTTCCTGATCAGCTTCGCCGTGATCGCCGCCGCCTGGGGCCAGCACAACCGGGTCTTCCGCTACACCGAACGCACCGACGGAAGGCTGCGCACACTCAACGCCTGCTGGCTGCTGACGATCGTGCTCAACCCGTTCGCGACCAAGCTCCTCACCACGGAAGGCGACGACACGGACACCATCGGCCTGCGGTTCGGCTTCTACGCCCTGCTGCAGTGCCTGGCGCACGCGGTGGTGATCGCGATGGAGCGCCGCATGACCTCACGGCGGCTGCGCGGTCCGGACGTCCCGGCGGAGCTGGTCGCGGCCGGGGACCCGGTGCTGTACGGGATGCTGTTCGGCTTCGGGCTGTCCGTCCCGGTCTTCTTCCTCACCCCGTACGCCTGGATCCTGTGGATCGTGGTTCCGAAGGCCGCCAAAGGGCTGCCGCGCAGCAGGCCGCCGGCGTCCGCCGGCGACTGAGCCGGTTACCGCGCCGGTCCGGAGCCGGCCCTGCGGCCCTGAGCCGGGCGCACCACTGACGGACCGTCATCCTCAAGCCGTAGCTGGAGCAGCGAGGACGCGGAACTCCCACCGGCCGGGACGCCGGAAACGCCGCTGCACCGGAC
>NZ_JBHUWW010000146.1:0-21461 GCF_042669755.1 Kitasatospora sp. NPDC057223
CATGAACGCCAACCGCTCCACCGGATAGTCCAACTCCAACGGCAGATACGCAGCCCCCGCCCGCAACACCGCGAACAACGCCGCCACCATCTCCAACGAACGCGGCAACCCCAACGCCACCACCCGCTCAGGCCCCGCACCCCGCGACACGAACAACCGCGCCAAACGGTTCACCCGCGCATCCAACTCCGCGTACGACCACGACACCCCACCGAACACCAACGCCGTCGCATCCGGCACCAACACCGCACGCTCCGCCAACAGATCAGCCACCGTCGCATCCGGCAACCCACGACCCGTCGCCGCCCACTCCCCCAACACCAGACCACGCTCACGCACCGTCAACACGTCCAGTTCGCGGACGAGCACCCCGGGGCGGTCGGCGATCTGCCGGAGCAGCGCGACCAGGCGCTCGGCGTGCTGCTCGACGGTGTCGCGGTCGAAGACGTCCGTGCGGTACTTCCACTCGAAGGTGAGGGCCTCGCCCGGGTTGGTGATGAAGATCAGCGGGAAGTGGGTGGCGTCCACGTCGGTGACCTGGCGGACGCCGAGCGCCTCCCGGATGCGGTCGCGGACGCCCTCGTCGGCGGGGGTGTTGCGGAGCACCTGGAGGGTGTCGAAGAGGCGGCCGAAGCCGGTGCCGCGCTGGATCTCGCCGAGACCCGTCTGGTGGTGGGCCAGCAGCGCCGACTGCTCCTCCTGGAGGCGGGTGAGGAACCCGGCGACGGTCTCCTCGCCGCGCAGCCGGGCCCGGACCGGGACGGTGTTGAGGAACATCCCGATGGTGGCGTCGATGCCGGGCAGCTCGGCGGGCCGGCCGGAGACGGTGGCGCCGAAGACCACGTCCTCACGGGCCGTCAGGCCGGCCAGCAGCAGGCCCCAGGCGCCGGAGAGCAGGGTGTTGAGGGTGAGCCCGTGCTCGCGGGTGAAGGCGGCGAGGCGCTCGGTCAGCTCGACGGATATCCCGGCGGTGACCTCCTCGGGGAGCAGCGCGGCCCGCTCGCGGGCCTGCGGTGCCAGCAGGGTCGGCTCGGCCAGGCCGGCCAGCGACTCGCGCCAGGCGGCGCGGCCCTGCTCCTGGTCCTGGACGGCGAGCCAGCGCAGGAAGTCCCGGTACGGCAGGGCCGGGCCGGCCGCGGCGGCGACGTCGGCGACGGCCGGGGAGCCCTCGGTCAGCTGGAGGTGGCAGAGCGTCAGCAGCTCCTGCAGGAAGAGGCCGGATGACCAGCCGTCCCAGAGCAGGGCGTGGTTGGTGATCAGGATGTGCTGGTGGCCGCCGGGGGCGAGCACCGAGACCAGGCGGAGCAGCGGCGGCGCGGTCAGGTCGAAGCGGGCGAACGCCTCGGCCTCCTTGAGCCGGCGCAGCTCGGCCTCGAACTCCTCGGGGGCGAGGGCGCCGAGGTCGATCTCGGTGAGCGGGACGTCGACGGCGCGCGGCAGGAACTGCACCGGCCGGTCCAGTCCGTCCTGGAGGAAGCCGGCCCGCAGGTTGGGGTGCCGGGTCAGCACGGCGGTGACGGCGGCCCGCAGCACGGTGACCGGGACGCGGGTGGTCAGCGAGACCACGTCGCGGGAGGTGTAGACGTCCAGGGCCCGGTCGTCGTAGCCGGCCTCGAACAGCAGGCCCTCCTGGAGCGGGGAGACCGGCCAGACGTCCTCGATCTCCAGCTTCGGGGCGGCCGCGCGGATCACGGCGAGTTCGGCGCCGGTGGGCGCGGGGAGGTCGCCGAGCACCAGCTCCGGTCCGGCGCCGCGGCGGTCGGCGAGGGCGGCCAGGGCGGCCGGGGTGCGCTGTTCGAAGACGTCCCTGGGGCTGACGGCGAGGCCCTCGGCGCGGGCCGCGCCGATCAGCCGGATGGAGGAGATGCTGTCGCCGCCGAGGCGGAAGAAGTCGTCGTCCGCGCCGGTGGCCGGCAGGCCGAGCACCTCCGCGTAGAGCTCGCAGAGCAGTTGCTCGGTCTCGGTGGCGGCCGCGCGGCCGGTGGAGCCGGCGGTGAAGTCCAGGGTGTCGTCGGGCAGGGCCGCGCGGTCGAGCTTGCCGTTGACGGTCAGCGGGAGGGCGCCGAGCACGGCGAAGGCGGACGGCACCATGTACTCGGGCAGCCGGGCCGCGGCGGCCTCGCGCAGCGCGGCGGTGTCGGGTACGGCGCCGGGGGCGGGGACGACGTACGCGACGACCCGCTTGACGGCGCCGTCCCGGACAAGCACGGCGGCCTGGGCGACGCCGGGCTGTGCGGCGAGGACGGCCTCGATCTCGCCCAGCTCGATCCGGTAGCCGCGGATCTTGACCTGGTCGTCGACCCGGCCGAGGTAGTCGATGGTGCCGTCGGCGCGGCGGCGCACCAGGTCACCGGTGCGGTACATGCGCTCGCCTCGGCGGAACGGGTCCGCGACGAAGCGGCCGGCGGTCAGGCCCGGGCGGTCGAGGTAGCCGCGGGCGAGCTGGACGCCCGCGAGGTACAGCTCGCCGGGCGCGCCGGCCGGGACGGGCCGGAGCAGGCTGTCGAGCACGTAGGCGCTGCTGTTGCTCAGCGGGCGGCCGATGCTGGGGGTGGCGCTGTCGGCGAGGTCGGCCACCAGCGCGTCGACGGTGAACTCGGTCGGGCCGTAGTAGTTGATCACCGTGACGTCCGGTTCGGCGCGCAGCCGGGCCCAGAGCGGTTCGGGCAGCGCCTCGCCGCCGAGCAGCAGCACCGGCGGGCGGTGCGCCCCGGCGAGCAGGCCGGAGTCGACGAGCTGCTGCGCGTACGTCGGCGTGACGTCGAGGGTGTCGATGCGGTGGGCGCGGGTGTAGGCGACCACGGCCTCGGCGTCTCGGCGGTCGTCCTCGCCGAGGACGTGCAGTTCGTGCCCGCCGACCAGCCAGATCAGCTGCTCCCAGGAGGAGTCGAAGGAGAACGAGGCGGTGTGCAGGGCGCGCAGGCGCTCGCGGCCGGTGGCGTTCCGGGTGGCGCGCACCGCGTCGGCGAAGGCGGTGCCGAGGTGGTCGTGGGCGAGGTTGGCCAGGCCCTGGTGCGGGATGACGACGCCCTTGGGGCGGCCGGTGGAGCCGGAGGTGTGGATGACGTACGCGGCCTGCGCGGGGTGGACGGGGCCGCCGCGCTCCGTGTCGGTGAGCGGGCCGCCGGGCAGGGCGGCCAGGGCGGCGGCGGTGGCCGGGTCGTCCAGCAGCACGGTGGCGGCGCCGGGCACCTCGGGGAGCCGCCCGGCGACCTCGCGGGTGGTGAGCACGACGGCGGGGCGGGCGTCGTCCAGCAGCAGGGCGAGCCGCTCGGCCGGGTGGTCGAGGTCCATCGGCAGGTAGGCGCCGCCGGCCCGCAGGACGGCGAGGATCGCCACCACGGCCTCGGTGGATCGGGGCAGTGCCAGGGCGGCGATCCGCTCGGCTCCGAGCCCGCGGCGGAGCAGCAGGCGGGCGAGGCGGTCCGCGCGCTCGTCCAGCTCGGCGAAGGTCAGCTCGGTGACGGCCAGTTCGGTGACGGCCGGTTGGGCGACGGCCGGTTCGGCGAGCGTCGGCCCGACCAGGGCGCGGGCGTCCGGGGTGCGGGCGGCCTGCGCGGCGAACAGGTCGGCGACCGTCCCGGCGGGGACGGTGCGGTCGGCGCCGGAGCTGTGCCCGGCGAGTCCGGCGCGCTCCACGGCGCCGAGCAGGTCGAGCCGGGCCAGCGGGGTGTCCGGGTCGGCGGCGAAGGCGGCCAGCAGGGCGAGGAAGCGGCGGGCGATCCGCTCCGCCTCGGCCGGCTCGAGGAGGTCCTGGCGGTATTCGAGTTCGAGGCGCAGTTCGGCACCGGGGAGCAGCGTCATGCCGAGCGGGTAGTGGGTCGCGTCGCGGGCGCCGAGGCCGGTGACGGCCAGGCCCTCGGCGGAGCCGAGTGCGCCGAGGAGGGCGTCGCCGCCGCCCTGGTAGTTCTCGACCACCAGCAGGGTGTCGAAGAGGGCGCCCTCGACGGCGGCGCCGCGCTGGATGGCGGCCAGGCCCAGGTGCTGGTGGGCGATCAGCTCGGCCTGCTCGCGCTGGACGGCGGCGGCGGCGCCGGCGAGCGTGTCACCGGCCCGGAGCCGGACGCGGACCGGCACCGTGTTGATGAACAGGCCGACCATGGTGTCGGCGCCCGGCAGGTCGTCGGGGCGGCCGGAGACGGTGGTGCCGAAGACCACGTCGGCGGTGCCGGTGAGGGAGCCGACCAGGACTCCCCACAGGGTGTGGGCCAGGTTGCCGAGGGTGAGTCCGCGCCCGCGCGCGGCGGCGGCCACGGCGGCGGAGAGCGCCGGGTCGGCGTGCAGGGTGATCACGGCGGGTTCGACGGCGGTCGCGGTCGAGGCGCCGGGCGCCACCGGGTGGGCCTGCTCGAAGCCCGCCAGGGCGGCGCCCCAGGCGGCCTCGGCGGCGGCGGTGTCGCGGGTGGCGAGCAGCGCGAGGTGGTCCTTGTAGGGACGCACGGGCGCCAGCACCGACGGGTCGCCGGCCGCGCCGTACAGCGCGAGCAGTTCGCGGACCAGGATCGGCATCGACCAGCCGTCGAGCAGCAGGTGGTGGCAGGTGATGACCAGGCGGGCCCGGTCGCCGGCCAGCCGGAGCAGGGCGAGGCGCAGCAGCGGCGGGGCGTCCAGCTCGAAGCGGTGGTGCCAGTCCTCGTCCATGGCGGCCAGCACGGCGGCGTCCTGGGCCTCGCCGGCCAGGCCGGTGAGGTCGGCCTCGCGCAGCGGGGTCTCCACCGTGCGCTGGACGAACTGGACGACCGCCTCCGGGTCCTCGTACCAGAAGCCGGCCCGCAGGTTGGCGTGGCGCAGCAGCAGCGCGTCGACGGCGGCGGCGAGCCGGGCGCCGTCGACGGTGCCCGCGAGGTCGAGGTGGGACTGCACGACGTAGACGTCGCGGGCGGTGTCGTCGTAGAGGGCGTGGAAGAGCAGGCCCTCCTGGAGCGAGGAGAGCGGGTACACGTCCTCCAGGGCCGACGCGGCGCCGGCGTCCCCGGTCTCGGCGTCCCCCGTCTCGGCGGGCACGGTCTCGTCGAGCACGGTCTCGTCGGTCGGGGCGGTGGCGTCGTTCGTCACGGTGTTCTCGGTCCTCGGAGTGGTGGGGAGGGGTGCGGCGGGCACGGGTGCGGCGGAGGCGTCGGGGGCGTCGGGGGCGTCGGGGGCGTCGGGGGCGTCGGCGTCAGCGGCGTTCATCGGCGCCTGCGCGAACGGGATTCCGGACCGGACTTCAGCCGGGACTCCAGGCGGGATTCCAGCCGGTCGATCTGGGCCTGCTTGAGCGAGACGAGGCTCAGGTCGGACGGGGTGACGCCGCCCGCCGCGCCGCCGGCGGTGTGCCGGGCGAGGGCGTCGAGGGCGGCGAACCAGGCGCCCGCCAGCGCGCCGGCCCCGGGCTCGGTGAGCAGGGCCTGCGGCCAGCTCAACTCGACGGCCAGCTCGGGGCGCCCGTCCGGCCCGGCCTGGATCACGGCGTCGATCTCCAGCGGGTAGCCGGCCGGCATCCGCGGGTCGGGCCCGGCGGCGGCGGCCACGGCGGCGCGCTCGTCCTGCGGGGCGAACGGCCAGCCGCCGACCGGGCCCCCGGCGCCGTCGGTGCGGCCCCGGTAGTTGAACAGCACCTCGGAGCGCGGCAGCGCGGCAAGCAGCGGCGCCGTCTGCGGGTTGAGGTGACGCAGCAGGCCGTGGCCCAGACCCCGGTCGGGGACGGCCCGCAGCTGCTCCTTGACCTGCTTGAGGGCCCGCCCGGCGGCCTCCGAGCCGGTCAGCGCGGCGGCCGGGTCGATGCCCGCGAGGTCGAGCCGGACGGGGTGCACGGTGGTGAACCAGCCGACGGTGCGGGCGAGGTCGGGGGTCAACGCGCCGGTCTCGCTGCCGCCCCGGCCGTGGCCCTCCAGGTCGACCTGGAGCACGGGCGCCGCCTCGGGGCGGGCGGCGGCCACGCCCAGGGCGAGAGCGGCCAGCAGGACGTCGTCCACGCCGGCGCCGAAGGCCTGCGGTACGGCGGTGAGCAGCGGGGCCGTGCGGTCGGCGGGCAGTGTCCGGCGCAGGGTGCGCAGGGTCGCCACGGTGTCGCGGTCCGGGTCGGCGGCCAGGGCGGCCAGCGGGCCGGCGGGGCCGGCCAGGGCGCCGCGCCAGTAGCCGAGTTCGGCCGTCCGGCTGCGCTCCTGGGCGTGCCCGAGCAGGCGCTCGGACCAGGCCCGCAGGGTGTGCGCCTCCGGTTCGGGAGCGGGCTGGGCGCCGCCGGCGAGGGCGGTGTAGGCGGCGGTGAGCTCGGGGAGCAGGGTGCGCCAGGAGACGCCGTCCACGGCGAGGTGGTGGACGGTCAGCAGCAGTCTGCCGTCCTGGCGGGGCCCGGCGTCGAACCAGACGGCGCGCAGGATCCGGCCCCGGTCGGGCGCGAGCGCGGCGGCGGCCGCGTCGGCCTCGCGGGCGATCAGGGCGGGGTCGGCGCCGTCCACCCGGCGGAGGGTGTCCGGGTCGGTGAGGGCGGGGGCGGCGCCGGCCGGCAGGATCTCCTGGGTCCAGACACCGTCGGCGCGGTCCAGGCGCAGGCGCAGCGCCGGGTGGTTGCTCGCGAGGGCGGCGAGGGCCTGGCGCAGCGGCTGCTCGCGCAGCGCCGCCGGGACGGTCAGCAGGACGGACTGGTTGAACCGGTCGATCGGGCCGCCGCGCTCGCGCAGCCAGTGCACGACCGGCAGGGCGGGCAGTTCGCCGTCCGCCGGGACGGGCGTGGGAGACAATACGCCGGGTACAGGCTGGGGTGTTCCCTTCGCGGCGGCGGCGAGGGCGGCCGGGGTGGGGTGGGTGAAGACGTCCTTCGCGGCGATCTCGAAGCCGGCCTTGCGGGCCCGGCTGACCAGCTGGATGGAGACGATGCTGTCGCCGCCGAGCGCGAAGAAGTTCTCCTCCTCGGCGACCTCGGGCAGCCCGAGCACCTCGGCGAAGACCCTGGCCAGGGCCCGGGCGGGGGTGTGCCCGGCGGGGGCGGCGGCGGCGCGCTCCCGGCGGCCGGGGGCGGGCAGCGCCTTGCGGTCGAGCTTGCCGTTGACGCTCAGCGGCAGCGCGTCCAGCACGGTGACCACGGCGGGCACCATGTGCTCGGGCAGCACCGCGGCGACGGCGGCGCGGACGGCCTCGCCGTCGACGGCGCCGCCGGGCTGCGCCACCACGTACCCGGCGAGCTGCCGGGCGCCGCCCTCGGTGAACGGGCGGGCGCTGACGGCGGCCTGGCCGACGCCGGGTGCGGCGGCGAGCGCGGCCTCGACCTCGCCGAGTTCGATCCGGAAGCCGCGGATCTTCACCTGGTCGTCGGTGCGGCCGAGGTACTCGACCTCGCCGTCCACGCGGCGGCGCACCAGGTCACCGGTGCGGTACATACGCTCGCCCCGCTGGAACGGGTCGGCGACGAAGCGGCCGGCGGTCAGGCCGGGGCGGCCGAGGTAGCCCCGGGCGAGCTGGACGCCGCCGAGGTAGAGCTCGCCGGGCACGCCGACGGGCACCGGGCGCAGTCGCGCGTCGAGCACGTACAGGCGGGTGTTCCAGACCGGGCGGCCGATCGGGACGACGCCCGAGCCGGCCCAGGCCCGGTGGTAGGTGACGTCGACGGCGGCCTCGGTGGGCCCGTAGAGGTTGTGCAGGTCGATCTGCGGCCAGAGCGCCGCGAACCGGTCGACAGCGGCGGCCGGCAGTGCCTCGCCGGAGCAGTAGACCCGGCGCACGCCGTTGAAGCCCGCGCGGATCGCTGGGTCCTGCTCGGCGGCGGCGGTGAAGGCGGCCAGCATGGACGGGACGAAGTGCGCGGTGGTGACGCCGCGGCGGGCGGCCAGGGCGGCCAGGTAGTCCGGTTCGCGGTGGCCGCCGGGGCGGGCGAGCACCACGGCGGCGCCGCTGACCAGCGGGAGGAAGAACTCCCAGACCGAGACGTCGAATCCGGCCGGGGTCTTCTGCAGGATGCGGTCGGCGGCGGTGATGCTGTAGACCTCGCGCATCCAGTCCAGCCGGTTGACGATGGCGCGGTGGCTGACCAGGACGCCCTTGGGGCGGCCGGTGGAGCCCGAGGTGAAGATCACGTACGCGCCGTGGTCGGGGCCCGGGGCGGCCGGCTCGGCCTGCGGGCCGTCCGCGTCGGTGAGCAGCACGGGGACGCCGGGCACCCGGGGCAGGCCGGCCGCCTGGCCGGGCACGGTGAGGACGCAGACCGGCGCGGCGTCCTCGATCATGGCGGCCAGCCGCTCGGCCGGGTACTCGGTGTCCAGCGGCAGGTAGGCCGCGCCGGCCCTGAGGACGGCGACCAGGGCCACCATCAGCTCGGCGGAGCGCGGCACGGCGACGGCGACCAGCCGGTCGGGCCCGGCCCCGGCCCCGGCCAGCACCCGGGCGAGCCGGCCGGCCCGCTCGTCCAGCTGCCGGTACGTCAGCTGCTCGTCCTCGAAGAGCACGGCGACGGCGTCCGGGGTGGCCGCGCACTGTTCGGTGATGCGGCTGAGCAGGGTACCGGGGCGGACCTCGCGCCCGGTGGCGTTCCACTCCCCCGCGAGGCCCCGGCGCTCCTGGGCGGAGGTCGGTTCGATCCGGGCGGCCGGGCGGCCGGGCGCGTCCAGCGCCTGCTCCAGGACGGCGATCAGCCGCTCGCCGAACAGCCGGGCGGTGGAGCGGTCGTAGAGGTCCTCGGCGTGGATGACGGTGAGGTCGGTGCGGTCGCCGTCGGCGGACTCCACGAAGGTGAGGGCCAGGTCGAAGCGGGCGGCGTGGACGGGGTCGGGCAGCAGGGCGGTGCGGGCCCCGAGCAGGGTGTCCAGCCCGCCGGCCTCCTTGCGGTGCTGCACCATCACCTGGAACAGCGGGTGGCGCCCGAGCGAGCGCTCCGGGTTGACGATCTCCACCAGCCGGTCGAACGGCAGGTCCTGGTGGGCCAGCGCACCGAGCACCACCTCGCGGGAGCGGACGACCAGTTCGTCGAAGGTCGGCTCGCCCGAGAGGTCGTGGCGCAGCACAAGGGTGTTGACGAAGAAGCCGACCACGGACTCCACCGCCTCGTCGGCGCGCCCGGCGACGGGGGTGCCGAGCGCCACGTCGGTGGTGCCCGCGAGCCTGCCGAGCAGCAGGGCGGCGGCGGCCTGGGTGACCATGAACGGGGTGCTGCCGGTGCGCTGCGCGTAGCCGCGCAGGGCCGCGTGCAGCTCCTCGGGCAGGCGCAGCCGGACGGCGCCGCCCCGGCCGGAGGCCTCGGCGGGCCGGGGGCGGTCGGCGGGCAGGGCCAGTTCGGCGGGCAGCCCGGCGAGGCGCTGCGCCCAGTAGGCGCTCTGGGCGGCGGCCGGGCCGTCCTGCCCGTCCGGCCCGGACTGCCCGGCGAGCAGTTCGCCCTGCCACAGGGCGTGGTCGGCGTACTGCAGCGGCAGCGGTGCGAAGACCGGGGCGGAGCCGGCCAGGCGGGCGGTGTAGGCCTGGTCGAGGTCGCGCAGCAGCACGCCCTCCGACCACTCGTCACCGGCGATGTGGTGCAGGGCGACGCTGAGCACGTGCCGCTCGGGCCCGGCGCCGATCAGGGTCGCGCGGACGGGGATCTCGGTGGCCAGCTCGAAGGCGTACGCGCCGGCGGCGGCGACCGCCGCGTCCAGCAGGTGCAGCGTCACCTCCTCCACGGCGAACGGCAGGCCGGCCTGCCCGGGGGTGAGGATCCGCTGGTACGGGCGGCCGTCCCGGTCGGGGAAGACCGTGCGCAGCGCCTCGTGGCGGGCCAGCACGTCGCCGAAGGCGGCCCGCAGGGCCTCGGTGTCCAGCGGGCCGTCGATCCGCAGGGCGCACGGGATGGTGTACGCGGTGCTCGGGCCCTCCAGCCGGTACAGGAACCACAGCCGGGCCTGGGCGGCGGACAGCGGCAGCAGGTCGGGGCGGGGGCGGGCGGCGGGGCCGGGGCGGCTCGCGGCCGCGGTGCGCAGCCGGGCGGCGAGGCCGGCGGCGGTGCGCGTCTCGAAGAGGTCCCGGACGGCGGCCTCCACGCCGAGGGCGGCGCGCACCCGGCCGATCACGCGGGTGGCCAGCAGCGAGTGCCCGCCGAGGTCGAAGAAGTCGTCGTCGACGCCGACCCGGGGCAGGCCGAGGACGTCCGCGAGGAGGCCGCAGAGCACGGCCTCGCGCTCGTCGCGCGGGGCGCGGCCGGCCGGCGCGGTGAAGGCGGCGGCCTCCGGCTCGGGCAGGGCCTGCCGGTCGAGCTTGCCGTTGACGTTGAGCGGCAGCGCCGCCAGGGTGACGATCGCGGCGGGAACCATGTACTCGGGCAGCGACTGGGCGAGGGCCTTGCGCAGGGCGGCCGGGTCGAGTGCGGCGGGGGCGGTGTAGCCGACCAGGCGGCGGACGGCGCCGGAGCCGCCGACCACGACGGCGGCCCCGGTGACGCCGGGCAGGGCGGCGAGGGCCGCCTCCACCTCGCCGGGCTCGACCCGGAAGCCGCGGATCTTCACCTGGTCGTCGTCGCGGCCGAGGAAGTCGAGACTGCCGTCGGCGCGCCACCGGACGACGTCGCCGGTGCGGTACATCCGGGTGCCGTCGCCCGCTCCGCCGAACGGGTCGGCGACGAAGCGGCCGGCGGTCAGCGCGGGCCGGTTGCCGTAGCCGCGGGCGAGGCCCGGCCCGGCGATGTACAGCTCGCCGGGCACCCCGGCGGGGACGGGGCGCAGCCGGGCGTCCAGGACGTACACCCGGGTGTTGCCGATCGGGCGGCCGACGAACGGGGTGGCGCTGTCGGCCAGGGCCGCGCCGAGGGTGTCGACGGTGTACTCGGTGGGGCCGTAGAAGTTGTGGCCGGTCACCCCGTCGGTCTCCCGGATCCTGGTCCACAGGTCGGCGCCGCAGGCCTCGCCGCCGACCAGGAACAGCAGCGGGCGGTGCTCCTCGCTGTCCAGCAGGCCCCACTCGACGAGCTGGCGGCCGAAGGACGGCGTCACGTCCAGGGTGTCGATCCGGTCGGCGAGCAGGCGGGCCGTCAGGGCCTGCGGGTCGCGGCGCAGGTCCTCGCCGTAGACGTGCAGTTCGTGGCCGCCGATCAGCCAGAGCAGCTGCTCCCAGGAGGAGTCGAAGGAGAACGAGGCGGTGTGCGCGGCGCGCAGGCGCCGGCCGCCGGCCGCCTCGACGGCGCGGGCGAAGACGGTGGAGCCGTGGTGCTCCAGCATGTTGGCCAGGCCCCGGTGCGGCACCTGGACGCCCTTGGGGCGGCCGGTGGAGCCGGAGGTGTGGATGACGTACGCGAGGTCGTCGGCGTGCGGGCGGACAGGCTCGGCGCTGCGGCTGCCCAGCTCGGTGAGCAGCACCGCGCCGAGGCCGTGCTCGGCGAGCACCGGGTGCCGCGCGGTGACCTCGGCGGTGGTGAGGGTGAGCAGCGGCCCGGCGTCCGCCAGCATCAGGGAGATCCGCTCGGCCGGGTGGTCGAGGTCGACGGGCAGGTACGCGGCGCCGGCGCCGAGCACGCCGAGCAGGGCGGCGACCAGGTCGGCGGAGCGCGGCAGGGCGAGGGCGACGACCGTGCCGGGGCCGGCGCCGAGCGCGGCGAGGTGGCGGGCGGTGCGGTCGGCGCGGGCGGCCAGTTCGGTGTAGCTGAGGCGCTCGGCGCCGAAGACGACGGCGGTCGCGTCGGGGGTGGCGGCGGCCTGCGCCTCGAACACGTCGACGACGGTGCGGTCGGGCACCGGGCGGCCGGTGGCGTTCCAGGCGTGCAGCAGGGTGTGGCGTTCGGTGTCGTCGAGGATCTCCAGGGCGCCGACCGCTGTCGCGGGGGCGGTGGCGATCTGCTCCAGCAGACGGAGCAGGCGGGTGCCGGTGGTGCGGGCCTGGTCCGCGGTGAACACGTCGGGGCGGTACTCGACGGTCAGCTGCGGGGCCTCGCCGGGCAGGGTGAGGACGGTCAGCGGGTAGTGGGTGGCGCCGTGGTTGCTGATGCCGGCGACGCGCAGGCCGCGGGCGGTCAGCAGGTCGGGGTCGACGGGGTAGTTCTCGAAGACCAGCAGGGTGTCGAAGAGGGTGCCGTGGCCCGCCAGGGCCTGGATGTCGGCGAGCCCCAGGTACTGGTGGTCGAGCAGGGCGGACTGCTGCTCCTGGAGGCGGGCGAGCGCCTCGGCGACCGGCTCGTCGTCCTCGGGGCAAAAGCGCACGGGGACGGTGTTGCTGAACAGCCCGACCATCGACTCCACGCCGGGGATGTCGCTGGGGCGGCCGGACACGGTGGCGCCGAACACCACGTCGGTGCGGCCGGTGAGGCGGCCGAGCAGGATCGCCCAGGCGCCCTGGACGACGGTGTTCAGCGTCAGACCGTGCCGGCGGGCGGTGGCGGTGAGCCGTGCGGAGAGTCCGGCGGGGATCGGCAGGTCGATCTCGGCGCCGGCGGCGGCCGGCCCGGCGGCGGGGGTGCCCAGCGTGTCGGCCAGCAGCGTCGGCGCGTCCAGGCCGGCCAGCGCGGCCTGCCAGGCGGCGGTGTCGGCGGCGCCATCGCGGGCGGCCAGCCAGGCCAGGTGGTCGGCGTACGGGGTGGCGGCGGGCAGGGCGGCGGCGGTGCCGGCGCCGTAGGCGCTGACGAGTTCGCGCAGCAGGACGGGGGTGGACCAGCCGTCCATCACGATGTGGTGGCGGGTCAGGACGAGGCGGTGGTGCTCCTCGCCGAGCGTGACGAGGGCGCAGCGCACCAGCGGCGGGCGGGCCAGGTCGAAGCGGCGGGAGGCCTCCTCGTGCTCGATCCGGGCGATCTCGACGGTCTGGCGGGCGGCGGGCGCGGTGGTCAGGTCGTGGAGCGTCCACGGGACGGTGACCTGTCCGGCCGTCAGCTGGAGCGGCCGGCCGGCACCGGCCCCGGAGGGGCCGTCGGTGAGGCCGTCGCTGAAGCCGTCGGTGAAGCCGGAGCGCAGGGCGGCGTGCCGGTTGACCACGGCGTCGACGGCCTCGAACAGCGCTTCGCGCTCCAGCGGGCCGCGCAGGTCGAGCGAGGTGAGCGAGGTGTAGAGGTCGTCCGCGCCCTCGGCGTCCTGGTAGCGGCTGTGGAAGAGCAGCCCCTCCTGGAGCGGGGAGAGCGGCAGGACGTCCACGGTGGCGGGGTGTGCGGCGGCGAGCCGGTCCAGCACCGTCTGGGTGACGGCGGCCAGCGGCACGTCCGACGGGGTGAGGCCGCCGGCGTCGGCGCGCCCGGCATAGGCGGTCAGCGCGTCCAGGGCGGCGAACCACTGCTCGGCGAGGTCGCGGACGGCCTGCTCGGCGAGCACGCCGTCGGGCCAGCTGAGGTGGACGGTCAGCTCGGGGCCGTCGGCGCGGTCGTGGACGAAGGCGCCGATCTCCAGGGCGTGGGCGGCGGGCAGCGCGGCGTCGGCGCTGGCCGCGAAGGCCTCGCCGCCGGTGCTCCACGGCCCTTCCCCGTTGGTGAAGCGGCCCAGGTAGTTGAACAGCAACTGGGGGGCCTCGGCGTCGGCGAGGGCGGCGGCGCCGACCGGGTCGAGGTGGCGCAGCAGGCCGTAGCCCGCGCCGGCGTCGGGCAGGACGCGCAGGTGCTCCTTGACCCGGGCCAGGGCGTGCCCGGCGGCGGGGCCGCCGGCCAGGGCCTCGGCGAGGTCGAGCCCGGCCAGGTCGAGGCGGACGGGGAACTCGGTGGTCAGCCAGCCGACCGTACGGGCGGTGTCGGCGCCGGGGACGAGCGCGTCCTCGCGACCGTGTCCCTCCAGGCGGAGCAGCAGGTCGGGGCGGGTGTCCGCGCCGTACCGGGTGCGGCGGCGCCCGATCACGACCAGGGCCAGCGCGGTCAGCAGGACGTGGTCCACGCCGGCCCGGTGGGTGGCGGGGACGGCGCCGAGCAGCGGGGCGGTGCGGCCGGCCGGCAGGGTGAGGGCGAGGCTGCGGGTGGTGGCCCGGGTGTCGCGGGCCGGGTCGAGCGGGCGGTCGCCGAGCAGCGGGCCGGCGCCGTCGGCCAGTACCGTCTGCCACAGCGGGAGCTGGGCCCGCACGGCGTCGCTCCCGGCGGCCTCGGCCAGGCCGGTGGCCCAGCGGCGCAGCGGGGTGGTGACCGGGTCGAGGGCGCGGCCCTCGTAGGCGCTGCGCAGGTCGGGGAGCAGGATGCGCCAGGAGACGCCGTCGACGACGAGGTGGTGCAGGGCCAGCACCAGGCGGCCGGGGGTCTGCGGTCCGGCGTCCAGGTGGACGGCCTGCAGGACGACGCCCTGCTCGGGGTCGAGCCGGTCGGCGGCGCTCTCGCGCTCGCGGGCGGCTGCCGCGTCCAGCTCCTCGGCGGTGACATCGAGGTGGCGCAGCGAGCCGGCCTGCGGGGCGGCCGGGCGGATCTCCTGGGTCCAGCGGCCGTCGGGCCCGGTCCGCAGGCGCAGGCGCAGGGCGTCGTGGCGGTCGGTCAGGGCCTGCAGGGCGGCGGCGAGGCGGGCCCGGTCGAGGCCGGCGGGCACGGTGACGACGGTGTGCTGCCCGAACCGGGCGACGGGGCCGCCGCGCCCGCGCAGCCACTCGCTGACCGGGGTGGGCGGCAGTTCGCCGACGGCGTCGGTGTGCTGCCCGGCGGGCTCCTTCGGGAGGGTGGGCTCGGCGACGGCGGCGATCCGGGCCACCGTGCGGCGCTCGAACACGACGCGCGGGGTGATCTCCCAGCCGGCCCGGCGGGCGCGGCTGCCGAGCTGGATGGCGGAGATGCTGTCGCCGCCGAGCGAGAAGAAGTTGTCGTCGACGCCGACCTCGGGCAGTCCGAGGATCTCGGCGACCAGGGCGGCGAGGACGCGCTCGGCCTCGCCGCGCGGGACGCGGGCGGCGCCGGTACCGGCCTGGGCCGGGGCCGGCAGGGCCTTGCGGTCGAGCTTGCCGTTGAGGCTGAGCGGCAGCGTGTCGAGGCCGACCAGGACGGCGGGCACCAGGTGCTCGGGCAGGGTACGGGCCAGTGCCTCGCGCAGGGGCTCGGTGTCGGCAGGGGCCGGGACGACGTAGCCGACCAGCTGCCGGGCGCCGCCGGGGGTGAGTTCGCGGGCCGTCACGGCGGCCTGGGTGACGCTGGGCAGGGCTTCGAGCGCGGCCTCGATCTCGCCGAGTTCGATCCGGAACCCGCGCACCTTGACCTGGTCGTCGGTGCGGCCGAGGTACTCGACGCTGCCGTCCGGGGCCCAGCGCACCAGGTCGCCGGTGCGGTACATGCGGTCCCCGGCTCCGCCGAACGGGTCGGCGACGAAGCGGCCGGCGGTCAGGCCGGGGCGGCCGAGGTAGCCCCGGGCGAGCTGGACGCCCGCGAGGTACAGCTCGCCGGGCACGCCGACGGGCGTGGGACGCAGCCGCGCGTCCAGGACGTACAGGCGGGTGTTCCAGACCGGGCGCCCGATCGGGACGACGCCGGCGGCGGGCTCGGTGCGGTGGTGGGTGACGTCGACGGCGGCCTCGGTGGGCCCGTACAGGTTGTGCAGCGGGACGGCGGGCAGCGCGGTGTGCCAGCGGTCGACGACGTCGCCGGGCAGCGCCTCGCCGGAGCAGAACGCCCGGCGCAGGCCGGTGCAGAGCACGGCCGCGGCGGGCTCCTCCAGGAAGGCGCGCAGCATGGAGGGGACGAAGTGCAGGGTGGTGACGCGCTGTTCGGCGATCAGTGCGCTGAGGTGGGCCGGGTCCTTGTGGCCGCCGGGGCGGGCGAGGACGACGGCGGCGCCCTCGCACAGGGCCCAGAAGAACTCCCAGACGGAGACGTCGAAGCTGGCCGGGGTCTTCTGCAGGACGCGGTCGTCGGCGCGCAGCCGGTAGGTGTGCTGCATCCAGGCCAGCCGGTTGACGATGGCGCGGTGGGTGACGACGACGCCCTTGGGCCGGCCGGTGGAGCCGGAGGTGTAGATGACGTACGCGGCGTGGTCGGGGCCGGCCTCGGCGAGCGGGGTGCCGGGCGCCGGTTCGGTGCCGAGCAGCAGCGCGGCGGCGCGGGCGTTCGCGGGCAGGCGCTCCAGCAGTCCGGGGACGGTGACGACGCGGACGGGTGCAGCGTCCTCGACCATGTACGCCAGCCGGTCGGCCGGGTAGTCGGCGTCCAGCGGCAGGTACGCGGCACCGGACTTGAGGACGCCGAGCAGGGCCACCATCAGCTCGGCGGAGCGCGGCACGGCGACACCGACCACCTGGTCGGGGCCGGCACCGGCGGCGGCCAGGGTGCGGGCGAGGGCGTCGGCGCGCTCGTCGAGTTCGCGGTAGGTGAGGGCGGCGCCCTCGAACACCACCGCGACGGCGTCGGGGGTGGCGACGGTGCGCTCGGCGATCCGGCTGACCAGCGTGCCCTCGCGGACGGCGCGGGCGGTGTCGTTCCAGCCGTGCAGCACGGCGTCGAGCTCGGCGTCGGCGAGCAGCTGGAGTTCGCCGACCGGCCGCTCGGGGTCGGCGGCGAGCCGGGTCAGCAGGGCGGCGCAGCGCCGGGCGTGCGCGGCCAGGGCGTCGGCGCCGTAGAGGGCCGGGTTGGCGTCGAACTCCAGCAGGAGCAGGTCGTCCGGGGTCTTGCTGACGGAGAGCGAGAAGTCCTCGACCGGGCCGGAGGCCAGGTTGACGGTCCGTCCGGGGGTGCCGGCGAAGTCCAGGGCGAGGTCGAAGGGCTTGAGGTTGAGCAGCGGGCCGTGCAGGCGCCGGTCGGTGCCGACCAGGCCGAGGTCGCGGCGGATGTCCTCGCCCCGGTGCAGCTGGTGGCGGCGGGCGTCGCGCAGCTCGCCGGCGGCGCGGCGCAGCAGCTCCCCGAAGGTGTCGGTTGCGGTGACGGCGAGCCGGACGGGGAGGATGTTGACGGCCATGCCGGGGACCCGCAGGGTGCCGGGGGCGGTGCGGGCCATGAAGTGCATGCCGAGGACGGCGTCCTGGGTGCCCGTCATCCGGTGCAGGTAGACGCCGAGGGCCGCGGTGGCGGCCTCGGCCCAGGTGGTGCGGGTGGCGCGGGCGGCGGCGAGCACGGCGGCGGACTCCCGCGCGGTGAGCTCGATCCGGTGGCGCAGTGCGGCCGGGGCGGCGGGGGCGCTCTCCTCGGTGAGGCCGGTGACGGCGGGGCGGTCGGCGAAGCGCTGCGTCCAGTGGGCCCGGTCGGTCCCGGCCCGGTCGGAGGCCAGGTGGCTCTGCTCGGCGGCGGCGAGCAGGGCGGCCGGGCGGAAGGCGGGGGCCGGGTCGGGGGCGCCGTCGGCGAGGGCGGTGTACACCTCGGCGACGCGGCGGGTGAACAGGGCGACGCTGTAGCCGTCGATGACGAGGTGGTGGAACCACTGGAACCACAGGTGACTGCGCTCGCCGGTGCGGACCAGCAGGGCGCCGGTCAGCGGGCCGGCGTCGGGGCCCTCCAGGGCGACGGGAACCGCGAGTTGGCCCTGCACCAGGGCGACGGCGGCGGCCACCGGGTCGGCGGCGCCGCGGGTGTCCAGGCGCGGCAGGCGCCACTCGTCGGCGGCGAAGCCGGTGGGCAGCTGCACGGTGCGGCCCTCGTGCTCGGCGAGGCGCACGTGCAGCCCGTCCGCCTCGGCGAGGGTGCGGCGCAGCGCCGCCTCCAGCAGCTCGGGCCGCAGCGGGCCGTCGAGCTCGACGTACTGGCCGACGTTGTAGGCCGGGCTGCCGGGGTCGATCCGTTGGGCGGCCAGGACGCCGGCCTGCGCCGCCGTCAGCTCCAGCGGGGCGGTGGGCCCGGCCTGCGGTGTGTCGGTGCTCGCCTCTGGCATGGTCGGCCCTTCCGGTTCTGTGCCGCCCCGCCGGGCGGGCCGGCCCGGGCGCTGGTGCGCTCGCGCGCTGTCGTGCGGTACGGGTGCTTCCGCCCGGGGCGGCGGCCGTTCGGTGGCGGCCGCCCACGGGCGGTGGGGTCGTGCGGTGGGGCCTAGAGGCCCTTGAGGATCGTCTCGATCTGGTTCAGCACGTCGATGGAGGTGCCGTACCGGTCGGTGGTCGCGTAGGTGAGCGGCAGCACCTTGCCGGCCTTGACGGCCTTGAGGTTCTGCCAGGACGGCTGCTTGTCGAGGTCCTTGGTGTCCTGCGGGACCTCGCCGGTGGCGGCCATCCGCGGCACCAGGATCACGTCGGCGTCGGCCAGCACGTCGATCTTCTCGGTGGAGTAGGTGACCTCGTGCTCCTTGGTGTCCGAGGACGCCTGGGAGAACTTGGCGCCGGCGTCGTTCAGCACCCGGCCGACCCAGGAGGTGCTGGTGTCGACCAGGAACTCGCCGCCGCCGTAGGAGGAGGCGATGGACCACTTCACGGTGTTGAGCTTGTCCGCGTAGTCCGTCTTGATCTTCGCGGCCTTGGCCTCGTAGTCCGACTTCAGCTTCTTGAACTCGGCGTCCTTGCCGACGGCGGTGGCGATCTTCTCCTGCGCGTTCAGCAGGTCGACCGGGGTCTCGATGCCGAAGTACAGGGTGGGGGCGATGCCTTCGAGCTTGCTGACGCCCCAGTCGAAGGCGGTGGCGCCCTCGACCACGATGAGGTCGGGGTTGAGCGAGGCGACCTTCTCGATGTTGATCTCGATGCCGGAGCCGATCGGCTCGATCTTCTTCGCGGCCTCGGTCTGCGAGGGCAGCAGCTCCATCGGGTTGTTGTCGTCGATGGTGCTGGTACCGACGGGCTGCACGCCGAGGTCGAGCAGCGCGCCGGTGGCGTAGGAGATGCTGACGATCCGCTTGACGTCCGCCGGCACGGTGATCTTGCCGTTGGTGGCCTCGACCGTCTTGGGGCCGGACGCCGCGGCGCTCCCCTCGGCGGAGGGCGCGGCGTCCTTGCTGCCGCCGCCGTCCGAACCGCAGGCTGCCAGCGAGAGCACGGCCACGGCCGAGGCGGCGGCGGCGAGTCCACGGCTGCGGACGGACAGGACACGGGTGTTCATGGTTCTCCTCGGAGGTGGTGCGGGGTAGACGTCGGGGGTGGCCGCCGCCGCTGCCCCGACCCGGCGGGGGCGGGGTCGGTGCGGGCCGGCGGCGGCCGGATCGGGAGGGGTTCAGCGAGCCGACAGGTGGGCGGACCAGGCCCGTAGCGTGGGTGTCGGCGCGGCTTCGGCGAGGTCCGCGAAGTCGGCCTTCGCGCCCCGGGCGCGCCAGGTCTCGACGAGGCTCATCAGCCGGATCGAGTCGAGCCCGAGGTCGCGCAGGTCGTCGTCGTCGCCGATGTCCTCGGGCCGCTCGCCGAGCACGTCGGCGAGGTCGGCCCGCAGGCTGTCGCGGTCGAGTCCGGCGGGGGCGGGGGCGCCTGACGTCATGCTCACGGGTCCGTTCGGGTCTGGGGCGGGATGCGGGGCGGCCGGTCGGGGTGCGGTGCTCACAGGGCGCGGGCGCCCGCGCGGTCGGCGTGCAGCTGGCGGCCGGTGCGGCGCAGCAGCAGGGAGTCGCAGATCTCCCCGGAGCGGACGGCGAGGGTGGAGAGCAGGGAGGAAGTGATGCCGTGGGTGTGCTCGGTGCCGCCCTGGAGGTAGATGCCGGCGTCGACGTGGTCGGCGGTCAGCACGCGGTGGTCGCGGTCCACGCGCAGCCGGCCGTCACCGTCGGTGAGGCAGGCCGGGGCGAGGTCGCCGAGCAGGTCACGGGGGTCGACCTGGGTGTAGCCGGTGGCCAGGACGACGGCGTCCGAGTCCAGCGCGTACTTCTCGCCGGTGGCGAGGTTGTGCACGAGGGCGCGGGCGCCGTCGGGGGTGTGCTCGACGCCGGTGAGGCGGGTGGTGTTGAGGATCCGCAGGCGCTCGCGGCCGCTGACCTTGTCCTGGTAGACCTCGCGGTACAGCGAGGTGATCAGGTCGCCGTCGACCACCGAGTAGTTGGTGTTGGCGTGGTAGCCGAGCAGGGTGCGCTTGACGTCCTCGGGCGCGGCGAAGAAGTCGTCGACGGCCGAGGGGTCGAAGATGCGGTTGGCGAAGGGGCTGTCGTCGGCCGGGCTGTAGCCGTAGCGGGCGAAGACGGCGCAGATCTCGGCGTCCGGGTACGTGCGGTGCAGGTAGTCGACGGCCTCGGCGGCGGACTGGCCGGCGCCGACGACGGTGAAGCGGCGGTGCGGGCGCTCGGTCAGCCGCGGTGCGCGGTGCAGCAGGTCGCGGGTGTGCCAGACCCGCTCGCCGGCGGCGACGCCCTCGGGCAGCCGGGGCTTCAGGCCGGTGCCGACGACGATGTTGCGGGCCCGGCGGACCTGCCGGCCGGCTCCGTCCGCGCCGCCGGCGGCGACGGGCTCGGTGACGACGTCGACCGCGCCGATCCGGCCGTCGGTCTCGACCGGGCGGATCTCGACGGCCCGGCGGCCGTAGCCGACCTGGCCGGCGAACTCGGCGGCGCACCACTCGAAGTAGTCGTGGAACTCGACCCGGGTCGGGTAGAAGGTCTTCAGGTTGATGAAGTCGGCCAGCCGCCCGCGCTCCTGAAGGTACGTGAGGAAGGTGAAGCGGCTGCGCGGGTCACGCATGGTGGCCAGGTCCTTGAGGAAGGAGACCTGCATGGTCGCCCCCTCCAGCAGCATGCCGCGGTGCCAGCCGAAGCGCTCCTGCTGCTCGACGAAGCCGACCGTCAGGGCCTCGTCCGGAGCCCGCCGGTTGTGCTCCTCGATCGCTATGGCCAGGGCCAGGTTGGCGGGGCCGAAGCCTATGCCGACAAGGTCGTCGGCACTGTCGCCCCGGTCCGGTGCGCTGTCCTCGCGCGATCGCGACATGCTCGTCCTTCCGTTGACTGCTTGCTGGTCGGGCCTCGCGGAGCGGCAGCCGGGTATTCCGCGGTGAACCCCGGACCAGCTTTAGCAAGGTAAGGCTTGCCTAACTTCTATCAAGATCGCACGGGAGTCAAATCCCCTCCCTGTACGTACGACTTCCGAGGGGCCCGCCACGGCGGGCCGCCGACGGCACCTCAGGCCGCGCGGACTCCGGCCGCTTCGGGGAGCGCCGGCCCCGCAAGAAGGCCGTCCGGGACGACCTGCGTGCCGCCGCCCGCCTCGGTGAAGGCGTGCAGCAGCCCGTGCCGCACCCGGCCGTCCAGCACCCGGGCGGCCCCGACACCCGAGCGGACGGCCCGCAGACAGGCCTCCATCTTGGGCAGCATCCCGCTGGCCAGGCCGGGCAGCATCGCCTCCAGCTCGGTGGCCCCGATCCGCCCGATCACCTCGTCCGAGGCCGGCCAGTCGGCGTACAGGCCCTCGACGTCCGTGAGGACGAGCAGCAACTCGGCGCCCAGCGCGACCGCGAGAGCGGAGGCGGCGGTGTCCGCGTTGATGTTGTAGACGTGGCCGTCGGCGCCGCGCGCGATGCCGGACACGACCGGGATCCGGCCGTCCCCGATCAGCGTGCGCACCACGCCCGCCTCGGTACTGACGATGTCGCCGACCAGGCCGATGTCGACCTGCTCGCCGTCCACCACCGCGTAGCGCTTGACCGCCGTCATGGTGTGCGCGTCCTCACCGGTCATCCCGACCGCGAACGGACCGTGCTCGTTGAGCAGCCCGACCAGCTCGCGCTGGACCTGCCCGGCCAGCACCATCCGGACCACGTCCATCGTCTCCGGCGTGGTCACCCGCAG
>NZ_JBHUWW010000147.1:0-21181 GCF_042669755.1 Kitasatospora sp. NPDC057223
GAGGCCCTCGACCACGAGCCGCTACCGAAGAACATCGAGGGGACCCGCGCCAAGCTGAAACGCCTCGTCAAGCTCGATGTCCTCATCGAGGTCGAACCCGGCACCTTCACCACGAAGCAGTAGGCGACCCAAGCCCCGCGACCAGCAGCCCTGCCTCAGTCCCGCCCCGAAACGGACATCAACCCACGAACCGCCCTCTCAGAGCGGCCACCGATCAGGTGACGGCCGGGCGGTCGTGGGTTGGGGAAGAACGGACAGGGCTCCCAGGCAGTTGAGTGAGGTATCTGACGTCTCAACTCTTATGCCGGGGAGCCCTGGTGGTCACCTATCCTGCCGCACTGGACCTGCCTCACGCGCTCGTTGAGTGGGTCACCATGCTCATCGTCACCCGGGAGGGTGACCGCCGGTGCAAGCTCCGCCCCTCCCAGCGCGCTCTGGTCGCACTGGTGTACCTGCGTAAGCACGACACTCTCGCGCAGCTCGCCGCCGGCTTCCGGATCAGCGTCGGCACCGCCCACGCCTACGTTCACCAGGTCATCGACCTCCTCGCCCGCCAGGCACCCGGCCTAACCCAGGCCCTGCGCGAGGCGGACGCCGAGTACGTCCTGGTCGACGGCACCCTCGCCGAGTGCGACCGCGTCGGCGACGGCCGGGCCGACTACTCGGGCAAGCACCGCCGCCACGGTGTGAACCTGCAGGTCATCACCGGCCCCCAGGGAAAACTCGTGTGGATCTCCCGGCCCCTGCCCGGCCGCACCCACGACCTGACCGCAGCCCGTCGCCACCGCATCGTGAAGACCTGCGTCCGTCTCCGCCTCCCCGCCCTGGCCGACCTCGCCTACACCGGCGCGGGCGGCACGTTCGCCGTCCCGACCAGACGCCCACCCCGCGGCGAGCTCACCGCCGGACAGAGATCGATCAACCAGGCCCACGCCAGGCTGCGGTACCCCGTCGAACGCGGAGTCGCCACCGTCAAACGATGGCGCATCTTCCACCACGCTCGCTGCAGCCCCAACCGCCTGACGTCAGCAGCCAAAGCCGTCCTCACACTGGAGAGGCAACGCTGAAAAGGCTCAGTGTCCGGTGCTATTGCTGTGACCATGGACAACGAAGCGGCATCATCGCCTGTTGACGATCCTGCCGAGGCCGCGTTCAGGCTCGGCTGCCAGGCCGTACAGGCATGGGAGTGGGACCGCGCCCAAGAACTGTTCGAGGAAGCGGTTCGCACCGCGGGTCCGCCGATGCTCTGGCGGGTGACCGAGGCCTGGTTGGACCGCGGCCAAACCTCGGCGTGGATGCGGCGGGCCGTGGTCGCCGAGAGTGAGCCCGGTGGCATCACGATCGACCCGACCGCTCTGGAGATCACCGGAGGCAACGACTCGGACGTGCAGGTCCAGAACTGGGAGATCGCCGTCGAGTCGGACGACCCGGAGCGCGCAGTCGTCGCACTCACCGCAGCGGAACCCCGCCTGATGTGCGTGTTCGAGGACGGCCGCGAACTCTCCCCGGAGGACGCCGAAGAGCTCATGGACGAGGCCATGCCTCCCTACAACCCCAACTACGCCGCTGTCGACGCGACGGTCCCCCGCATCTGGATGGACTGTAAGGGCGGCCTCTACCCGCACATGGCCCGCACCATGCTGCGCATCGTGGCGGACGAGCTCCGCAAGGCCGGCATACGGCAGACGCGCCTGTTCAGCCGCTCCCAGCGCCAGGAGAGCGAAGAACGAGCCGGTCCTCCCACCCCGGCTCCTCCTTCGCCCACCCAGTAGCTCCCCATGGTCAGGGGCGGTGCCGGTGACGCCGAGCACGAGGTAGAAGTGCCGAATCGCCCAGCACGGTGCCGGGCGCGGTGGCGGCGCCGACGACGATCAAGCCGCTCTGGGACCTGCCCGCACTGTGCCCCGTCGTCGAAAGCACCCTCGCCTCCGCCGGGGCGTAGCCGGGCGGGCCCGGGTGCCCAGAACAGTCGGCGCTGCCCGGCAGGGTAGGCGCGGGCCATCGGAAGCGCGCCTACGCCTCACCTCCTTCGCCCTGACACCTCACGTACGCAGAGCCACCAGCCCGCGCCCGTTGCGCAGTGCGCATCCTCCTTGCGAGCGGTGCCGGGCCGCTTGCGCAGTACGCAGTGACCCCGTCAGGCGAGCGCGCACGCACCGGACTCACAACGGTCGGCCGGCGGCTCTCACCGGTGCGCGCGGACGGAGCCGTGGGGTCACCCTTCCGGGCGGGCGGGGGGTTCGCTGCGGGCGGCGGGCACGTGCTGGTCGATGGTGAAGACCTGGTCGGTGCCGGTGATCTCCAGCATCCGGGCCACGATGTGGGTCGGGCGGGTGAGGTGCAGCGCCGTACCCTGCTGGATGGCGTCGGCGCGGGCGCGCAGCAGGGCGTTGAGGCCGATGGAGTCGCAGAAGGTGACCGCGCCCAGGTCGACCACCAGTATCGGCGGGGTCGGGCGGGCCGCGAGGGCACTGTTCAGTGCGGTGCTCAGGACGGCGACGGTGTCCGGGTCGATGGCGCCCGCGCATTCCAGGACTGGCCCGGCGAGGCCGGCGCGGACGGTGACTGTGAAGGCGGGCTGGACCATGGCGGCGCGACGGCTCCTCGGGAATCGACGTGATGGGCATGGATCGTAGGGGGCGGTGGTGGGCGGGCGCACCGGCGCCGGGGTTGGGCGGGGGCGAAATGGCCGAGTGCGCGGGGCCGTGGCCCGTGGGGGTTGCTGTGCGGCGGTGCGCCCCCGGGAGGCGCGGGAGAGTGGCGGCGTCATCGTGTGGACCCGGCACACTGCCGGGTGCCCGGTCTGGTCGGCGCGCTGAGCGGCTCCGGTGGCCCCACCGGGCCGTGCTGCCGGCAGCGTCAGCAGGACGTCACGCTCGGCGTCGGTGACGGCGGCCTTGTCGGTGAAGTCGTTCAAGGCGTCGGCGAGGTCCGTGGCCGCCGTGGCGGTGGGAGCGGTGAGCGCTTGCGCTCACCACCGACCCGACCGGTCTCGGCGCTCAGGGTGCGAGGTCAGGTGTCCGCTGCGGGCGTCGGGCCGCCGACGGGTCGGCGGAGTTCTTCGTTGAGGCGCAGGGCCTCCTCGAGCTGGTCCTCGAGGATGACGATGCGGCAGGCGGCGTCGATCGCGGTGCCCTGATCGACGAGGTCGCGCGCTCGCATCGCAATGCGCAGCTGGTAGCGGGAGAAGCGGCGGTGGCCGCCCTCGGACCGCAACGGGGTGATGAGGCCCTGTTCGCCGAGGGCCCGCAGGAAGCCGGCGGTGGTGCCGGTCATCTCGGCGGCCCGGCCCATGGTGTAGGCGGGGTAGTCGTCGTCGACGACCACGTCCTGCGCCGCCTCCTCGCCCGCCTCGCCGAACAGGCGACCGTCGAAGACCTCTACGCCCTGCGCGCCGCGCTCCCCCGCCTGCGCCACACCCCCGCCTGAGCAACCGGGCCGGGTGGCCGGACGGCCCGCCAGGACGACCAGGGGCACCGGTGGGTGCTGCGGATGTTCGCGGGAGCGGTGCGCCAGGCGCTGGGCCGCGAGATCGTGCCCGCCTGCGACGGTGACATCGGGGGCGAGCTGCGCTATGCCCTGGACGCCTACGTCGTGCTCGGCGCTGCCAGCACCGGCACCGCCCCGGACCTCACCACGGCGGCGCATCTAGCCCTGGTCGCCCTCGCCGCCACCGCGCCCACCACCGTCCTGAACGACCCCGAACGGGAACTGCACGCCCTGTGCTCCGTCATCGAGAACGCCCTGGTCCTCGCCGGGGCGTGACCGCGCCCGTCTCGACCTCGCGCAGCCGCACCGCCATGGCGTGCAGCGCGGCGCGGCTCTCCTCGGACAAGGCAGCCGCGGTGAGGACCAGGTCCCGTACTCCCGGCAGGTCCACGGCCGCCTGGAGCCCGGCATCGAGGCCGCCGGGGCGGTGGGGTGGATTCTCCCCGTCGGTGAAGAAGTACGCCGGGGCGACGCCGAAGAACCGGGCGAGGCTCTGGAGCGTGCACATCGTCGGGTTCGCCCTCGTGCCGGTGCGCAGCTGCTGGATGGCGCTGGCGGACAGGCCCGCGCGGCCGTCGGGTGCCCAGGAGGCGAGGGTCTGCGCCACCTCCTGGTAGGAGTACGGGCCGCGGCCGGCGGGGTGGACCGTGCGGAACAGGAGGTCGATCTTCTCGGCGAGGGTCCCGGCCCCCACGACGCGCACTCAGCCCTCGCCGGCGTCGGCGTCGGCGGCCAGGCGGGCGGGCACATCGCCGGCCCCCAGCCGACGGCGACCGCCGCACGCCACCGCAGGCGCGGCAACGTCCGCAGCGACCGCCTCCAGAAACGGGATCCGTTCGACGGTGAGCGGCCGGGCCCGGCCGTCCACCGGGGCGGGAGCATCGGTGGCGGGCCCGGAGAACGGGCGGGTGTGCGGGTGACGAGGGTGTTCGACGTTCATGATCGCCAGTCTGGCAGGAGCGGACCGAACCCGCCCCGGCTGCAGCCCGGACCGGCGGTCCCGGACTCCGCAGAGGGGCCCGGGGCAGTGATGAGAGGCTCCGCCGGTTCGCACGGCTTTCGCAGCCACCCTGGCACCTACCCGCCCCGCCTCATCCCACCCGTCCGGCCCGCAACCGCTGAGCCCCGCCGCGCTCCGGGGGGCGGGCGGCGGCGTGTCGCGGGCGCAGCGGGGCGTAGGGCGGCTTGGAGCGGGCAGGGTGTTCGGCATGTCTGAGCGTCGTAGCCGTCGTCGTAGCCGTGTCCGGGCCCTGGGGCTTCCCGTCGAGCTGGTGGGGCAGCGCTCCGGGCCGCAAGATCCCGCCCGGCCGGTCCTGGCGCCGGTGCCGGGCCCGGCGCGGCCCCGGGCCGCAGCGTCGGGGTCGGCCGGCGGCGCCGTCAGGGCCGCCGCGGGTGTATCGGTGGCTCCGGGCAGTTGTTGTGCGGCGGTGCGCCGCCGCGAGGACCGCGAGGGCGGCGGCGTGATCGTATGGACCCGTCACGCCCCGCAGTGTCCGGTCTGGTCGGCTCGCTGAGCGGCCCGGGCCGCCCAGCCGGGCGCAGGTGCCGTTGGGGACGTCGCCCTGGTCGTCATCGGCGCCGCCACCGCTCCCAGCACCATCCTGGGTGACCCCGGCACGGGACCTGCCCGCACTGTGTTGCGTCGTCGAGAGCGCCCTCGCCTCCGCGGGGGCGTAGCCGGGCGGGTCCGGGGTGCTCAGGACAGCCGGCGGTGTCAGGCGAGGTAGGCGCGGGCCATCAGGAGCGCGCTGCGCGCGGGCGCCGCAAGGGTGTCCGGGTCCTCGGTGGTGTCCTTGCCCCAGGGGAGCGTCTCGCCGGTGCAGTGCTCGTTCTCGCCGCTCGCGGTGAGGAACGCGTCGTCCTGTTCGGCCATCAGCCGGGCCGCCGCGCGGATCTCGGCGATCTCACCCGCGATCCGCCGGTAGCGGCCCTCGCGCAGCGTCCGCTGCAGCTCCGTCGTCTCCACGCTCCGCCCGCTCCAGTCGGTCCGGGGAAGCTCACGTGATCCCACGGCCGGACCTCAGCCCTCGGAGCCGGAAACAGTGCCGGTTCTGTCGGCGGAGAAGCTGAGCCCGCCGGGCGACAGACGCCGCCGACCGGACAGGGGCATAGCCCGCGGCGCGGCCTCGGCCGGGGCCGCCGGCTCCTGGAGCGGCGCCCGTTCCACCGCGAGCAGGCGGGCCCGCCCACCGGCCCGGACGGGCACGTCGACGGGCGGCCCGGACGGCGGGCGGTGCAGCGGACGGCGGTCAGTGGTCATAGCCGTCAGTCTTCCAGCCCGACGGCCCGACAGCTGCCGGACCGTCAGCAACCCCGGCCGGTGACCGGCACCTCGGCCCACCCCGCCGCGCAACCCCCGATCAGACAGGAAGTCCCGGCCGAATGGGGGTTGACCTGCCCGCTGGAGGGTGTATGCGGCGCGACGCGGAGCCCGGGCGAACCCGTCCGAAAGTGGCCTCGGCACCCCCTCGACTCGCGATCTGACACGCCTAGCCTCCGGTGCCACAGGACGGCTCCCGGTCGTACGCCGCCTCAGTACAGGTAGGGGTCGGGCATGGGGGGCACCTGGACGGCATCGGAGAAGGCCGCGGCGACACTCGTGTTGATGACATCCGTCATCTGGCCGCGGATGTCCTTCGTGACGGCCTGGAACGCCGCGTCAGCACGGGCCCTGCTCAGCTTCCACGCGGGCGAAGCGGAGCACGTGAGTGACAGCGACTGCAGCTCGAATCTGGTGACCCTTCCTCCCGGGCGATTGGACGATGGACCGGTGACCTCCGTCAGTACGGACGGCTCCCGTGCGGGCCGGCAGTCCACCGAGGTCTTCCTGGGCCTACCCGTGATCGTGTCGCCCTTGACCGTCCCCTCGCACGACACCCGCGTCTTCTGAAAACCCGTGTAGAAGCCCGCCACGACCTTCCCGTTGCGCAGCCCCGGCGCGGCGGCGGGGCCGAACCTTCGCAGGTCGAAGCGCACCGTACAGTGCAAGGTCCCCTGGAAGTCCCTGGTCGAGATCTTGTCGCCCTTGACGACGAAGGTGAACTCCCGAAGCCCGACAGGCGCGGACACCTGCTTGTTGACCCGCGTGAGCACATAGTCCGCGAAGGTGTTGCCGTCAGCCACACGCCCCGCCGTCGACCCGACAACCACGACGGCAACAGCGGCGACGGTACTCAGCATGCGCACGCGCATGGCACGGCCTCCCTCGGACAGCACCTGCCCGGCCGGGCCGTGTCACAGCAGATGATCCCGGATCAGCACACCCCGGCGCAGCCGTTTCCTCACCCCGTGCTCGGGTGGCTTGAGGGTCATTACAGGGCGAGGAAGGCGGAGCCGATGGCCACGCCGAAGAGCCAGAACACGCCGATTCCGAGGACTACCCACCAGGACGTGGCGCCGATGGCAACGACCGCCGGGGTGCCAACGCGTCTGCCCCGCCGGGCCCGATCCCTGGTCACCGGGGGTTGACCCGCCCGCTGGACGGTGTAGAAGACGCGGGCACGGAGCCGGGAAGGCCGGGTGCGGGCCCGGTCCGGAACTGCCCCCGGCACCCCCTTGACCGGCGATCTGACGCGCATAGCTTCCGTTGCCACAGGCCACCAGGAGCGGGCCCACGGCACCCCGTTGTGCCCGACCCCGCCCCGGGGACAGGCCTGCCCGCAGGTGCCGGACGAAGGAGAAGACCATGATCGAGACGACGCGGCGCAGCGGCGCAGGATGCGGTGGATGCGGTGGGGTGGGGGCGCGGCCGGTGCCCGTGGTACGGCGGGGCGGGGTGTCGCCGTGGCGCAGGCCAGACCGGATGAGGGGCGCCGTACTCGTCGCCACGCTCAGTACGGTCGGCGCGACCTTGCTGGTGGGGGTGGTGGGCTTCGTGGCCGCGCACCTGCACATCACGGTGTCCTGGCACTGACCCGCCGGGGCTGGTCCGGTCCGCCGCCCCACACGCCCGGGGCGGCGGACCTCGCTCGCTACTGCGCGTCCGCCGGTTCCGGTTCCGGCGCCGGCTCGGTGGCGCGGAACAGTGCCATGCGGGAGGGTGTCGCAGCGGGGCTGATCCGCAGCACCCGGTCCACCCCGGTACGACTGAACAGTGCCGCCATCCGGGCGGTGGGGGCCAGCATGTGGAGCACCCCGCCTGCCGCCTCCACGCGCAGGCGGGCACGGAGCAGGGCGTTGAGGCCGCCGGAGTCGCAGAACCTCACCCCGGACATGTCCAGTAGCAGCTCCCCCGGCTCCGGGACCGCCGCCAGTAGCCGCTCCAGCGCCGAGCCCAGGATCGGCCCGGTGTCCTGGTCCAGATCCCCCACCGCCACCAGCACCGGATCACCCGTCCCCGGGCGCAACCGCACACTCAGCCCGGGAGGATCGACGTGCGCGGGCGCGGCCACCGGTATGTCCTCACCGCCGCAGTCTCCTCGGTCCGGGAGTGCTCCCGCGAAACGGACGCGATCACCGACCGGACCGCACACCGGGCGGACACCAACCGTAGCGCCTCACCAGCGGCCCGGTCCCACGCTCACGCGAATGCAACCCGTCCGGGAAGCGGGACACGCTCCGGCCGCGTTCCCGAATCCCCGGCGCAGCCCCGTGCCGGCCGGGGCGCCTTGCCTCGGGCCGGGCGGGCGGCTCCTGCAGCAGCGTCAGGTATCCGCGGCCGGCGCCGCCGGCGCAGTTCCTCGTTCAGGCGCAGGGCCTCTTCGAGCTGGTCCTCGAGGATGATGATGCGGCAGGCGGCGTCGATGGCGGTTCCCTGGTCGACGAGGTCACGCGCTCGCATCGCGATGCGCAGCTGGTAGCGGGAGAAGCGGCGGTGCCCGCCCTCGGAGCGCAGTGGGGTGATGAGGCCCTGTTCGCCGAGTGTACGGAGGAAGCCGGCGGTGGTGCCGGTCATCTCGACGGCCCGGCCCATGGTGTAGGCGGGGTAGTCGTCGTCGAAAGAGTCGGATCCGGTGTTGGTGCCGGTGTTGGGGGCTGGGTTGTGGGGCCGGATGGTTGCCGTGGTCACTGCACCTCTTCTGATGCGGGGTCGGGGACGCGTGGAGGGGCCCCGGCGCCGTGGCGGCTCCGGGGCCCCGAAGGGATACATCACCATCTGCCGGCCTCGGGGCCGGCCTTTTCAGTTCCGCACTGCCCCGGGGGAAGGGGTGTGCGGGGATCGCGTATGCGTGACCGGAAACCACCGTCCTTCGTAGCTGATGGGGTCTGCGGTGTCCGCCCGGACAACAACCTCACGGGCCGGGCGATCCTGATGGCGCTCTGTTCCCTCCGTTCATCCTCTGTGGGTACTGACCGAACTTCGAACTACCGGGTCCTGCGGAAAAGCCAACCACTGGTACTGCGAACTGCCAGGTACTCCTGGTGCTTCTTCAACGCGGGTACTGCTCGGTGCTTCTGAACTGCACCTGCTCCGGCAGCCAGCCCCGTCGCCCGTCCTGCTCACCTGCTCGGCTTGGAACCCCACTGCCCGGACTTCCCAGCACGCGCGCCCGCAGCCCGGCGCCTTCACTGGGGTACCTCAGTCCTGCGACTGCTGATACCGCTCATTCGCCCTGCTCGTACTGCACCTGCATCCTGCTGCGGTACCGCTCGGTGGCGGCCCCTGATCACTGCGGGCCACCGGGCCCGGCCGCCAGCCCGTCGCCGTCCTGCAACCGCTCTGGCTCCGGAACTCTGCCGCCGCACCACCTGGTACTGCTTCACGCCCACCTGCCCGGCGCGTCCTCACCCGCGAACTGCTGCGGTACCGCCTGCCGGCGGCCCCTGATCACTGCGGGCCACCCGGCCCGACCGCCGGTCCCGTCGCCGAACTGCACCAACCTGGCTTCAGAACCCCACAACCGTGCCGACCAGCGAACTTCCACAACCCCCCCGCCAGTTCGTGTCTGGCGGGTACCGCTCGACTGCTTGCTACGAGAAAAACACTAACCACGACACCGTTCGATGTCTACTCCAGTCAGCACAGATTTTTCGGTGTCCGGTGGGAAGGTAGTCTTCGACCCGCCCACGGGCGCTCCATCCAGGACTGGCACGGGCACACAACGACGGGAGAAGACGATGGACGCCCCCGGCCCCGCACACCCGCCGCCCACCCGACCGTCCCTGGTCGAGGCCATCACCGACGCCGCCCACGACGGCAACGACAGCGTCCTGCGACGCCTGCTCGCCCGCTTCGCCGAACAAGCCACCATCACCGACCTCTACACCCTGCGCGACGCACTCGACACCCGCCTCCACCCCCACCGCGGCCTCGGGCACAGGTCCCGCCCGTGAGACGCGGCGACCCCCGCCTCCCCTCCAGCACCCGATCGCCCAGGCCCAGTACTGGAGCCACCCCGCCCCGCGCCTGAGGGTCCTGACGGCCACTTGGACAAGCGCAGCACGCCGCTGCCTTCCGGGTCAGGCGATCTACCAGCGACAGACGCGCACGCTCTTCCTGGTCGAGTGGCACGACAGCAGCGTCGACCACCTCGCCCCGGCCTCCTGGGACGACGGCCATAGCACCCCTTGCCGGAGCAGCAGGCAATAACCAGGTGAAACAAAGGCCACGGACGGCAGAACGACAGCACAGCGACCGCCAGCCGGCCCGGCACCCGGCGATCGTATGGGTGCCCGTCCCGGCGAAGACGAGTCGACCGTTCACGGCCGCACGCCGGGTGCGGCCCACAGAACCCATGCGTTCCCTGCCCTCGGTCAGCCGGACACGTACGGGTGGCGGGCCATGCCGTCCATTCTTTCCACCACCGCAGCAACCCGGCATCGGACACCCCCAACCGACCGCCGAACCGAACCCGCCCTTGCGTCGGCACCATCCGTGCAGCCGCAGGAGCGATCCGGGCCGTCCCCTGGGAGCGCGATCTCGAGAGTATGGGTCCGACTCCCGGCGTCGCGCCCCACTCGGCTCCAGCCTGGCGACACGCGCCGTCGTCCAAAACCCGGGTCGCAGGAGTTCGGCAGGTATCGACTCGGAGAAGAAGGCCGGCCTTCTCAGGCCGGGCATTTAGGGGCGCGAGCCAATGGTCGATGCCGTCCAGATGCCCGTCGCGGGTGCGAGGTGAGACCGGCCAGGTGAAGAGACCGTTTGCGCGGGCAGTTGGCCATGCCACGGAAGGAGGCGGTGCGGCGGGCGCGCCCCCTGTCGGCAGCTGGGGGCGGGGGGCGCTTCCCCGGTCCGGCCGAGGACGGGACTCCCGGCCGGACCGTGTGGGAGCAACCACTGCATCTCACCGGACAACGGTACGGGGTGCGGGCCGGATTGCCGGGCGGCGCGCGGCGGGCCAGCTACGGTTTTCACCCGCTCGCCCCGGGACCCCTACGGCAAGGCTGCACTGCCGGAATCCCTCGCCTCGGCCACCGCCGTACAGGACAGCACGGCCCCCTTGATCGCATTCCTGGCCGCTTGCAAGCGTGGCTGGCCCGAAGGGCGATCCTGCTACGTTCGCTCGCTTCAAGTCGTGGCGAATGTCTGTCTGTTCGGCAGCGCCCCGCGCGGATACCACCGGCGACAGAGTCGCGGCATGTCCGCGGCCGCGAGCGTTCGGGATGTGAGAGGCGGCGGCTCGGCGTGGGTGTCGACGAGCGCGGATGACTCACCCGTCGTGGTCGCGCCGGGTGATCCCGTCGATAAGCAGGTCCAGCCGCGTCTTCTCGCCGTTTGCTGGGATGCGGCCGGTCGCTGATAGGGCGGAGACCCCGTGCAGGGGTCTGGGAACTCACCCACCACCCCGCATCGGCGGGCGCCGCCCGACGCATCACCCGCGACACGCTCGGCGCCTGGGACATCGACGAGGGCACCACCGATCAGGCGCTTCTCGTCGTCTCCGAGTTGGTCACCAACGCCGTCAGGCACGCCCATCCCCCGATCGCCCTCCACCTCAACCGCCCCACCTCGGGCGACGCCCTGCACATCGAGGTCGACGACGGCGGCGCCGCCACCCGACATGGCGCTTGGACCACCGACTGCGCACCCGACGAACACGGCCACGCCATCATCGCCCGACTGGCCACCGCACACGGCTGCCGCACGGGAAACCACGGCACCACTTACTGGGCGGACCTCTGAACCGACCGAAGGCAGCTTGAAGCACTCGGCCCGCAACCGCCTGCGGCGGAAGTCGCTTCCGTGCTCTCGAACTCCTCCGAGGGGATCTCGGCTGCCTGGGGCTGCTCCTGCCAACCGTCCATGGGGGCCCTCGGCGAGAACGCCGTACTACCGTTCATAGCGGCTCATCGCCGCAAGACCGGCGTGATCACACAAATGCAACACCTCCGCCGAGGAAGCCGCCACCGGCCGCAAGTCCGTCCCCCGAAGCTTTCCATACGCGCCACCCAGCCCGCATCATCTGCCTCGAAGTAAAGCCGCAGGTCCTCGTCCTCGTAGTAGGTGCGGAACCAGGTCGTCATGTCGCGATCCTGGCCTACGACCTTGACTCAACACCACAGGGGCACCTCCGACGACCTGACCGTCCTGCAGTGGGCGTCGACCTGCGGCTGCGCGCCATCACCCGCACCGTCACCGAGGACAGTGTCGTCGCCTTCCCCGGCACCGTATTGACCCCAAGCTCTGCGCCCGCCGGGGAGCGGAATAGGTGAGGCGGGGAGGAGCCTTTTCACCCGGCGAACCCAGTGCCGTCGCGGCTCTCCTGGAGCGCCCCCCGGACCTGGTCGCGCCGCGCGCCGAGCTTCTTGAGGGTGTTGGCGACATGGTGCTCGGCAGTGCGGACGGACAGCCCCAGGACGCGGGCAATGGCCTGGTTGCTGGAGCCAGTGGCGAGCAGTTCAGCGACCTGCCGTTCCCGTGGGGACAGTTCGCTACCGTGGCGGTGCCGGCCGCGCGGATCGATGGGGCGCTGTCCGGTGTCGCGCAGGGCCTGTCGGCAGCGAGCCGCGTCGGCGGTGGCGCCGAGCCGACTGAAGACGTCCAGGGCATGCTGGAGCTGGCGACTGCCCTCGCCGGGGCCATGGGCAAGCCGGATGCAGCCGAGTTGCTCCGCGATCCGGGCAGCGGTGTGCACACGGCCCAGGGCCTCGTAGTGGGCTTGAGCCCGTCCGAGGTAGGTGCAGCCGGCCTCGGGACAGGCCGCGACGGTGATCATGCCGTGACACCAGAGCACCTCTGCGGCAGCCGCCGGAGCCTCGCGGCCTTCCGTTCCGTGGGCCGCCTCAGTGGTCAGCCGCTCGGCCTCCTCGGGCATGCAACACGCCAGGGCCGCCTGGACGGCGGTCGGTGTCAGGTCATGCGCCCGTACCCAGACACCCTTGTGCCGCCTGGCCTCCAGCGGCCGCTGCAGCCGTTCCCAGGCCGTCTGCGGATCGCCCTCCAGCAGGTCGATCCGTGCGAGCAGAGTGACTCCAGCCTGTCCGACGTCCCAGCTGGCGTTCTCCTCCTCATCCGTCGTGAACGTCGCCAGGTGCTCCCGGGCGGCGGCCCAGTGCCCACGGGCTACCTCCAGGGCGGCCTGGACCATCAGCGCGGCGATCTGGAACTTGGTTCCCTCGGAAGTCTGCAACAGGAACTCCGCGATCCTGTCGTCCAGACCGGCCCACAGCCCCTCGGCGAGGTCGAGCCGCAGGCGGATCACCGCGCAGCCCTGTCCGATGATCTGGTAGCCGGTGCGGCGGGACATCTCCTCGGCCTCGTCCTGCAGGGCACGAGCCCCGACGGAGCCGCGTAGCATCGCACCATATGCGGCGTTGTAGAGCGCGCGAGTACATTCGCGCTGGACGGCGCGGTCGGCGCTGGTGCGCGGAAGCTCTGCCAGAAGTTCGCGGGCCCGCCCATCCCCGATCATGCCCATCAAGGTGATCCGGTTGGTCAGGACAGCCGCGCGGGCGAGCGGTTCATCACTTTCAGCAACAGTCCGAACGGCCTGTTCCATCAGCGCCTGGTCCTCCGCCGTGGTAGTGACCCGCGAGCCTCGGCCGGAAACCATGCTGAGGGCGGACATGGCGACGGCGGCCAGTCCGGGCCGGTCCGCCAGCTCGGTGATCGCCAGTTGCATCTCCGCGACGCTATGGCTCCGGTCGGCACTGCTGTCCATCAGGGCCCGGCTGAGGTTGAAGCGGATCTCGCCGCAGACCGCGGCGGGGAGGGCGAGGTCCGCGATGATCCGGCCGAGTACCGCCGCACTGGCGGCGGAGTCGGCGCGGTACATGGTTATGCGGCTGAGCTCGAGAGCGGTGTGGGCACGCTGGTCAGGCGGCAGGACCGGTTCGGCGAGGAGTTGTTGCAGGAGTTCGGCGGCGACGCCGTCGTCGCCGACGGCCACCGCGTGGTCGGCGGCGGCCCTGGCTGCGGGCAGCCAGGCGGTGGTGTCGCCGAGGCGGCGGGTGTGGTGGGCCACCTGCACCAGGGCCAAATCGTTCTGTCCGGACAGTGCCTCGATGGCGCGTACGTGCAGCCGTCGGCGGCGCGGGCCGGGTATCCGCTCGTACACCGCCCGCCGGGCCAGTACGTGACGGAACCCGTACCGGCCGGGGCCGCGTTCGACCAGCACATCGGCCTCCAGAGCAGCCGTCAACGCCTGCTCCGCCTGCTCCTCCCCCAGCCCGGCCAGCACCGCCAACTGCTCCTCACTGGCAGGCACGGCCAGCACCGCCGCGGCCTGCACCACGGCAACAGCACCCGTGTCCAGCACCGCGACCCGACTGTTCACCGCCTCCTGCAACGCGCGCGGCACCCCCGCGTCCTCCAACAGCGATACCGCGCTCGCACCGTCGACGAGGCGGTCTGCCAGCACCAGTAGGTCCTCCTCGGCGGCGAGCGGAAGCCCGCCGCTGCGCTCGAACAGCTCCCGGCCGAGCCGGGCGGCAGCGGCAGCGCCGATCGCCGAAACGGCCAGCTCGCGCACCTGCGCCTCCGTGAGAGGCGCCAGAGCGATCTCGGTGCCGCCCACCCCGACCGGCCGGCGGTACGGCACGCCGAGCACGTTCCGGGCACCCGAGAGGTCGTGCGCCCGGTAGGTCAGCGCCATTCGCAGCTGCTGGGGCGGATTTCTGGCCAGCAGCAGAAGCAGGTCCCGGGTCGCCTCATCCACCCAGTGCAGGTCCTCCACCATCAGCACAACCGGGCCCAGAGCACTGAGCACGTCGTGCACCGCCCGCATCAGCGACTGCTGCGGCCCGGCCCCGGGTTCCTCCTCACTCTCGGACAGCCGTCGGGCGAGGTCCGGGAGGTACGGGTTGAGTGCTGAGGTCGCAGGGCTGAGTTCGGTATCAGGACCGAGAAGTTCGCGGGCGTCACGCAACGCGTCAACGACAGGACCGTACGGCAGGGGCTCACGCAGTGGATGGCACCAGCCACGCAGGACTGCCAGCCCCTGGCCATCCAACCGCGCGGCGGCCTCCCGCAGCAGGCGGGACTTGCCCACCCCCGCCTCGCCCTCGACGAACACCACCGAGGGCCCGTCACGCAAAGTGTCCACCAGTGAACGCAGCTCCTCCCCGCGCCCCACGAACGCGAAGCCCGAACGGCGACCGGAACCGGGCCCGCCCATGCACACACCTGGCACGTTTCACCCGCCTGACCCATTCGAATGCCAATATGCGACTTCCACGCTACTCCGCACCCTCACGATGTCGGTCACTCTACGTAGATCTTGCAGCCGGCTCAGACGCTGGTATCGCCGAGGGCTCGGATCGCCTCGCCGACCTCCGCGCGAGTGACGCCGAGCTTCTTGAGGGTGCTGGCAACGTGGTGCTCGGCGGTGCGGACGGACAGTCCCAGGACGCGGGCGATGGCCTGGTTGCCGGAGCCGGTGGCAAGCAGCGTGGCGACCTGCCGCTCCCGAGGGGACAGCTCCGGACCGTAGCTGCGGCGGCCACGGGGCTCGGGTGGCCGCCATCCGGTGTCGCGCAGGGCCTGCTGGCAGCGGCCCGCGTCGGCGGTGGCGCCGAGCCGGGTGAAGACGTCGAGAGCACGCCGAAGCACTGGAGCGCTCCCGCTGGGGTCGCGGGGGAGCTGGAGGCGACCGTTCTGCTCGGCGACGACCGCGGCGGTGTACACGCGACCGATCGCCTCGTACCGGATCCGGGCCTCCTCCAGCAAGGTAGCAGCGGCCTCAGGATCGGTGTCGGCGGCCAGCAGACCTCTGCACCAATTGACCTCGGCCTCGCCTCCGGGGGCGTCGTGGCCCTCGATCCCTGCGACGGCCTCGGCGGTCAGGTGTTCGGCCTCTTGACGTAGGCCGGACGCCAGTGCGGCCTGCACGGCGGTCGGTACCAGTTCGGTCGCCCAGAACCAGCCGCCCTTGTGGCGTCTGACCGCAAGCGCCCCCTGCACCCGCTCCCATGCCCGGGAGGCCTGGCCTTCCAGCAGGTCGATGCGCCCGAGGACGGCGACACCCTGCTGCCCGAGCTGCCAGTAGGTGTGGCCCTCATCGCCGGCGTCGAAGGTGGCGAGGTCCTCGCGGGCGAGCGCCCACCGGCCGCGCGCCACGTTCAGCATGGCCCGCACCATCACCGTCTCGGTCTGGAACCCACTGCCGTCGGAGGTCTCCGGGATCATCGATTCGATCCGCTCGTCCAGGCCCTCCCAATGCCCCGCGCCGAAGTCCAGTCTCAGCCGGATCACATCGCAGCCGTGTGCGAACAGTTTGTAGCCGCTGCGCAGGCAGAGTTCGTGGGCCTCCTGCAGGGGAATGCGGGCCTCGGCGTCCTGGCCGAACACGAAGGCGGCGTCGGCGAGGTTGTGCAGTGCCCGGGCGACCTGGCGCAGCACGTCGCGGTCAGGGCTCCCGCGAGGAAGGTCCGCCGCGAGGTCCCATGCCTGCGGGTCACCGGAAACCGCCAACAGGGTGATCTGCAGGGCAAGCACGGTCGCACGGGCCAGCGGATCGTCACTGCGGGCGACGATGTGCACGGCCCGGTCCATCATCTCGCGGTCCTGGGCGAGGGTGGTGGCCAGACGGTGGCCCATGCTGAGAGCCGCCATGGCGCCGGCGACCAGGCCTGGCCGACTCTCCAGCTCGGCGATCGAGCGTTCCAACTCCTCCATCTGGCGGACCCGGTCGGTGCTGGTGTTCATCAGGGTGCGGGCGAGGTTGAGCCGGATCTCACCGCGGACGGGGGTGGGCAGCGCCGGGTCGGCGATGATGCGGCTCAGGATCGCCGTACTGGCAACGGAGTCGGCGCTGCAGAAGGCGACATTGCTGAGGATGAGGGCGGTTCGGGCGCGGTCCTCCGGGGAGAGGGCGGGTTCGGCAAGGAGTTGTTGCAGGAGTTCGGCGGCGACGCCGTCGTCGCCGACGGCCACCGCGTGGTCGGCGGCGGCCCTGGCTGCGGGCAGCCAGGCGGTGGTGTCGCCGAGCTGCCGGGCGTGGTGGGCCACCTGCACCAGGGCCAAATCGTTCTGTCCGGACAGTGCCTCGATGGCGCGTACGTGCAGCCGTCGGCGGCGCGGGCCGGGTATCCGCTCGTACACCGCCCGCCGGGCCAGTACGTGACGGAACCCGTACCGGCCGGGGCCGCGTTCGACCAGCACATCGGCCTCCAGAGCAGCCGTCAGGGCCTGCTCCGCCTGCTCCTCCCCCAGCCCGGCCAGCACCGCCAACTGCTCCTCACTGGCAGGCACGGCCAGCACCGCCGCGGCCTGCACCACGGCAACAGCACCCGTGTCCAGCACCGCGACCCGGCTGTTCACCGCCTCCTGCAACGCGCGCGGCACCCTCGCGTCCTCCAGCGCTGAACTCTTGCCGCCGCCGAGGGCGGCGCGCTCTGCCAGTACGAGTAGGTCCTCCTCGGCGGCGAGCGGAAGCCCGCCGCTGCGCTCGAACAGCTCCCGGCCGAGCCGGGCGGCAGCGGCAGCGCCGATCGCCGAAACGGCCAGCTCGCGCACCTGCGCCTCCGTGAGAGGCGCCAGAGCGATCTCGGTGCCGCCCACCCCGACCGGCCGGCGGTACGGCACGCCGAGCACGTTCCGGGCACCCGAGAGGTCGTGCGCCCGGTAGGTCAGCGCCATTCGCAGCTGCTGGGGCGGATTTCTGGCCAGCAGCAGAAGCAGGTCCCGGGTCGCCTCATCCACCCAGTGCAGGTCCTCCACCATCAGCACAACCGGGCCCAGAGCACTGAGCACGTCGTATACCGCCCGCATCAGCGACTGCTGCGGCCCGGCCCCGATGCCCGGACCGGCCGCCGGCAGGCGCCCGGCCAGCTCCGGGAGGTGGGGGGCCAAGACGGCCGTGGCGGCGCTGAAGTGCGTGTCGGGGCCGAACAGTTCATGCGCGTCACGCAGCGCATCGACGACGGGACCGTACGGCAGGGGCTCGCGCAGTGGATGGCACCAGCCACGCAGGACTGCGAGCCCCTGGTTTTCCAGCTGCGCGGCGGCCTCTCGCAGCAGGCGGGACTTGCCCACCCCCGCCTCGCCTTCGACGAACACCACCGAGGGCCCGTCACGCAAAGTGTCCACCAGTGAACGCAGGTCCGCCCCACGCCCAACGAACGCGAAGCCCGAACGGCGACCGGAACCGGGCCCGCCGACCGACGAATCTGCCATAAAAGCCTACGGACGCACGAGAAGCCAGCAATAAGGACCTTTCATGTTACAGGATCGCCTCGGTGTTCATCTGGAAGCCACGCGGCCCCGATGTCAGTTGCAGGTGACGCCGGAGGTCTTCCAGGTGGTGGCATCGACCATGGTGGTGGGGGCGAAGGCTTCGGCGGGCATGTTTTTGCCGTTCTTGAGCTTGTCGTACATGGTCTGGACGGCCAGAGCCCCGACGTCCTTGCCGTTGATGAAGAGGGCGGCCTTCATGCCGGAGGGCTTGTCGCCGCTCCAGTCCTTGCAGGCGAGGTAGGCGCCCAGGCCCACGCCGATGACGTCGTCCGCACTGACGCCGGCGTTCTCCAGCGCGGTGACGCCGCCCTGGACGTTCTCGTCGTTGCAGCCCCACACCACCCAGTGCTTCACACCGGTCCCGTCCGCCGCGATCCTCGACGCGACCTTGCGGCGGGCGCCCTCCACCGTGTTGTCGGTACCCACGTCGAAGGAGCGGACACGATGCGCGACCTGGTCGAAAGCCTGGCTCGCCGCGTCCACACGTTCCCGGCACACGTTCACGTCCTGCTGCCAGGCGAAGATGATCCGGGTCTCCTCCGCCGCCCAGCCCGCCTTCCGGAACTCTTCGGCTGCGCGCAGGCCAACTTGGGCTCCCAGCTTCTCCCCGCTGAATCCGACCCGGGGTACGAGGTTCTGACGGGAGCAGACGCTCGGGTCGGGGAGGTTGGTGCAGATCTGGTCGTCCGAGGTGAGCAGGGCCACTCCCGCGTCCGCTGCGGCCTTGGCGACGGCAGCGCCGATCGCGGGATCCGGAACCACGATGATCACACCGTTCGTCCGGCCGGCGATGGCGGAGCGCAGCTCGCGGAGCGTCCTGTCCGCGTCGCTGCCCACGTTGACCACCTTCAGGTCCACTCCGAGGGCAACGGCCCTGGCCCGGGCACCGGCTGCCTCGTCGAGGAAATACTGCTGGTCGCCCTGCTTCTGCAGGTAGGTGATGGAGAGCTTCCCGGCTGCCGGGGTCGGTGAGGCATCGGTCCTGGCTGCGCCCTGCCCGGTGGAGCATGCACAAACCAGGCCGGCGGTGAGCAGGAGACCTACGGGGGCGGCGGCTCGGCCGCTGGGGAATCGGAACATCAGGAGCACTCCTGTACGAGATGCCGAGGCGGATCCGGCGGTGGGGCAACGAGGACTGCCGACAGGAGCGCCGGCCGGTCCGGCGCGACGGGGCCTGCCAACCGGGGAGGGATTCGCCCTCCGCGATACCGGTCGCAGGTGAGCGCTGCGCCCCGGCGCGGCCGGAGCCGTGTCGTGTCTGGTAGTGGTTGGGCGGCTCAAGGCGTGCGCCGCCCAGCGGAGCTTGCCGGGTGACCTTCCGTCAGTGAATGCCGATCCTCGCTCCGCAGGGTCCCCTGAAGGCAGTACCCGCGGTATGCGGGCACTGCCTTCGCCGGTCCGCCGGGGCCCCGCAACCTTCACCCCTGGCCACTGCGGGGAGCCGTCGGGTGGGGTGCAGACAGGAGCACTGTGAGCTGCGCTGCCCGGCGCGTGGCCGCATTGCGACTCTCAGCAGCTGAAGAGGTCAACCAGCTCAAATCCAATTGATTCAAACTGGAAGAGACATATAGAAACAGCGGGCTCCGCAGAAAGTCAACAGATTGGAACGACTCCATCGGCCGCGTTGCCACCACGTCACCTGTGCCGCTCCCACGCGTAACCGGCAGTCAGCGGTGCCGCCCGCTATTCGCGCCCGGCGCCGTTCTCGACACCTGCGGTACCGGCTGCACGAGAGGACGACGGGCCGTCAGAATTCGCGGTGCTAGCCACGATCAGCTTCCCGACAGCATCCAGGAGCAGTGCCTGGGCCTGGATGTCAAGCTTGTCGTCGGTGATGAACAGGTCGATCTCGTCGAACCGGGCGAAGCTGCTGAGCCCGACGACGCCCCACTTGGTGTGGTCGGCGACGACCGCGATGCGTCGGGCGGAGGAGATGAGGGCGCGGTTGGTCTGCGCCTCCGCGAGGTTGGGTGTGGTCAGACCGGCGCGGTCCGAGACGCCGTGGGCGCCGAGGATGAGCAGGTCGACGTGGAGACTGCGGATCGCCTGGTCCGCTATCGGGCCGACCAGTGCCGCGGACCGGGTCGGCGAGCCACCCGTCAGCAGCAGTGACGGGGCGCCTTCACCCCGTTCCTCAGCCGTAGCGCGCAGGAGGTCGCCGATCGGGAGCGAGTTGGTGACCAAGGTCAGATGCGGGACGTTCAACAGCCGCGTGGCCACGGCGTAGGTCGTGGTCCCGGCCGAGAGGGCGACCACGGTGCCGGCCTCGACGAGCGCGGCCGCCGCGTCCGCGACGGCGTCCTTCGCAGCAGACTCCCGGCCGGACTTCGCCTCGAAGCCGGGTTCGTCGACAGCGCCGCCAGGGATGGCCACGGCGCCTCCGTGGACCTTCTCCACTGCCCCAGCTCTCGCAAGCGTGTCCAGATCGCGTCGGATGGTCATGTCACTGACCCCGAACTGCTCGACGAGGTCGGACACCCGGACGGCACCTGACCGGCGTACGAGGTCGACGATGAGGGAACGTCGCTGGGAGGCCAGCAACGCTGCATCCGCCATGACCATCCCCTGTCGCACACATCAGATGCCGTGACATCACACGGAAAGCACCGGAACCGAACAAGTACAGGATAGCCCTCAACATCACCGGGGAGGAACGGGCAGGCCCGGGGCCGTCGGCGGGCCGCTCGGACGCCCGGCGCCCGGCCGGTCCCCCCGCGAACCCGCGGGCCCCGCCCTTGCCGCGGCGCCGGCGGTGGTGTGAGCTCTGGCGGGCAGTCGCGATGCGACCGGTCGACGCAGGCGCAGGGCCGGTGACCGATGAGTCGGCCGGCCCTGGTTCGCCGGCGCGTGCCTGCGGCAAACGACGGGGCCGTTCCACTGAATGTGTTTCGTTCCTGGTTCAACTTGCTGTCCATTTCCGTACGGGTCGAACGCGATCTCACCGCGCCCACGGCGCGGGCCCCGGCCCATGTCGTGCGCCAGCCGCCCGGCAGGTGTCCTCGTGCGGGCCCGCCAGGCCGTGTCGTCGGTCATGCAGATCGCCGTCCACTTCGAGATCAACGGACGGAGGCACTGATCGTGCAGCCGCTGATCGGGCGCCCCGTGGAGGGCGGCTGCCGGTGGCGTCCGGTTCTGACC
>NZ_JBHUWW010000148.1:0-20990 GCF_042669755.1 Kitasatospora sp. NPDC057223
CCGTCGGCGCCGGCGGTGCGCGGCGGCTGCGGCCGGTGCGGCGGCCGGGCCGGGTGGAGGATCAGCAGTGCCGGGGTGACGAGCCGGGCCGCGAGGGTCCGGCCGACCCGGAAGAGGGCCCGTTCGCCGGCCGACAGCCAGAGGCCGACCAGCAGCGCCGCGAGCAGGTGGGCCGTCAGCATGCCGATCGTCCGGCAGCCCTGGTGGGCGGGCAGTGCGAGCGCGGCGGCGGCGTGGTGCGCGTGGGCGCCCAGTTCCAGGTCCGCCCCCGGGACGGCGGCCAGGTCGGCCGCCTCGGCCAGCCCGGCCGCCCGGGCCGGTGTCGCGCGGTGCGCCCCGCCCAGCAGGAGTTCGGCCCAGGGCCGTCCGCCTCCCGCCGCCTGGGGGGCGACGGCACCCGGCCCCGGTGAGCACAGGGAGAACAGGGAGCAGAGGGAGAACAGGAGGTGCAGGCCGGCCTGGGCCCCGACCGTGGCGCCGATCACCGGCAGGGGACCGCGCTCGCGGTCGGCGAACCACCACGCGCCGCTGCCCGCCGACGCGAGGGCGGCGAGGAGGGCGCACCCCGGGACGGCCGTGCCCGAGACCAGGACGTGCCCGAGCGAGGCGAGCAGCACGCAGACGGCCGCGAACACCGCGGCCCGCCCTGCGCGTACACCCCGCCCCACGTCCTGTCCGAGATCCATGGCGGGCTCATCGTTGCAGCTGCGCTCCGCCCGCCGCAGGGTCACATCGGCCAAATCCCGGTGGCCGACCGGCAGATGCAGCAGTCGACCTGACAGTAGTTCCGCCAACGCGGGCCATAGCGGGCCCGCCGGGGCCCGGGCCGCCCCTGCGGAGGCGGCCCGGGCCGGGGTCGGACGTCAGCCGGTGAAGCCGGCCGTGATGGAGGTGAACTGCCAGTCGCTCTGGGCGATGCCGGAGCAGTTCTCGGCCAGCCCGCCGCCCGCGCAGCCGCGGTCGCGGTTGACGGACCAGAAGGCGAGCCGGGCGATGTGGTGGGAGTTGGCCCAGTCCCGGATACCGGTCCAGTTCTGGACGGTGGTGACCTCCTGGTTGTCGCTGACGCCGTTCATGCCCGAGATGCCGATGTGGGCGTACGCGGTGGCGTCGTCCCAGCCGAAGACGGACTTCAGCTTGGCCTTGAGGCCCTCGGCGGCGCTGACGGTGCTCGCGTACATGTCGGTGGACGCGTTGCCGAAGTCGAACGGCATGATCGTGAAGACGTCGATGTCCGCGCCGAGCGCCTTGGACTGCTCGATCAGCCGGTTGCCGGCGCCGGTCGGCCCGCCCGTGCCGGTGCCGAAGGTGAGGATGGTCCGCAGGCCGGGGTTGTTCTGCTTGACGAGCTTGAGCGCGCCGATGATGCGGTCCTGGACGGTGTTGTTCTCGAACTCGTCGGTGTTCTCGATGTCGACGTCGATGGCCTTCAGGCCGTAGGCGTCGATCACCTTCTGGTAGGCGCCGGCCAGGTCGGCCACGGTGGCGCAGTTCGGGCCCAGCTTGTTGCCGCTCCAGCCGCCGATCGACGGGACGATGTCGCCGCCGGCCGCCCGCACCGAGTTGATCGTGCTCTGGTCGACGCCGCCGGTCAGCGCGCGCTGGCCGTCCCAGGCCGGGTTGCAGCCGCCGGAGGACAGGATGAACGCCATCGTGAACCACTTGACGCCGGTGGCGTTCATCACGGTGGTCGCGGCCGGCGGGTTGCCCCAGCCGTTGTAGAGGTACGGCGCCGCCTGCTTGAAGCCGGTGCCGGTGCCGCCACCCGCGTCGGTCGTCACGTTCACCGTGTTGGACGCGCCGGAGGTGTTGCCCGCCGCGTCGCGGGCCTTGACGGTGAAGGCGTAGGCGGTGCTCGCCGACAGGCCGGTGACGGTCGTGCTGGTGCCGGTGGCCGTGGCGACCTTCGAGGTGCCGCTGTACACGTCGTACCCGGCGACGCCGACGTTGTCGGTGGCGGCCGTCCAGGACAGCGAGACCGTGGAGGAGGTCTTGCCGCTGCTGGCCAGCGAGCCCGGCACGGTCGGCGCCTGGGTGTCCACCGTGCCCCCGCCGCCGGGGCCGTCGAGGCTGACGTCGTCCGCGTAGTAGGTGCCCTGCCCGTACCAGCCGTTGAGGTACACCTCGGCGCTGGTCTGCGCGGCGCCGGTGGTGAAGGACACGGTGAGCTTGCTGTAGGCGGCGGCCGAGGACGTCCAGGTGGAGCCGGCGCCGGTGACGCCCAGGTAGACGTAGCTGCCGCGGACCCAACTCGACAGCGAGTAGGTGGTGTTCGGCAGGACGGAGACGGTCTGGACGCACTTGGCGGTGTCCGAGGCGCTCGCGGCGCCGGCCAGCGCCTTGGCGCCGCCGTGGACGGGCGTGGAGACGACCGAGCCGAGCCCGCCGGAGCAGGACCAGCCGGAGAGCGAGCCGCTCTCGAAGCCGGGGTTGGTGAGCAGGTTGGCCGCATGGGCCGTGGTGGGCGCGGTGAGCGCGGCTGCTGCTGCCAGCAGCACGGCTGCGCCGGCGGCGGGCAGGCGGGTGCGGACGTTCACGGGGGTACCTCCGGTGGGGGCGTGGGGGTGGAGGTGCGGGGGAGTAGTTGACCAAAATGGACTGGACCAATTCCGATGTCAAGCCCGCCTTCTGACGCCCCGCCCGGCGCCCGGCCGGGGCAACCGGCCTGACCAGCGTCTCCCTGCGGGGCCCGGCGGAGGCCGCGCCGCCGCCCTGTGCTTGTTCGACGGAGAAATCGTGACGACCGTGTGCGGTCCGGCCCGCCCGCCGGTCGCCCGCCACCGGCCGGGCATCCGTTCGGGAGCCCGCCCGGCTCCGTCCTGGCGGTGAATCGGCGGGCGAAGCGCTCCCGGCGGCGGCCGTCCGGAGGTACGGTCGTCATCCGGCTACGGAGGGCAATGTTCATGGCAGGGGCAGAGATCAGGACGTGCACCGCGTGCGGCGGCCTGCGCGGCACCGAGAAGACCGAGCACACGCTCGAACGCGACGCTGAGGGCCGGCTGGCGCCGAAGGCGCACCACTTCTGGTCGCCGTGCTCGATGTGCGGCGGCAGCGGCACGGTGGTCGTCGGATGAGGTACCTCTTCGAGTGCCTGGAGTGCGGCACCCACTACCTGCCGCCCGAGTCCATGCGGTACCCCGACGGGCCGGCCAGCCCGGTGTGGTGCGCCGACTGCCAGAGCGCGATGCGCGAACGCGGCGTGCCGGAGCCGGAGATCCCCGCGAGGATCGCACTGGCCGCCGCGAAGGCCGCCCTCGCCGCGTACACCGCACCGGCCGGGGCGCCCGCGCCGTCGGACGTCCGCCCCTCCCGTCCGGCCCGCACCCGCCGCGCCGCCGCCGGCCCCGGCAGCACCCGGAGCCGGCTGGGCTGACCGGCCCCCGGTCCGCGCGGACCCCCTTTTGACCAGTGATCGATATTTGGACTAGACCACTGGATTGCGAACTCCCGCTGCCCTATCGTTCGGGGTGTGCCGAAGCCGCCCGGCCGGCTCCCTTGCGTGGCAGCGCCGTTGACGCTCCGTCCGGCCACGGGCCCGACCCTCGAAACGGAGCACGACACCATGAGTGCCTGGCCTCAACTGCGCGAATCCCGTACCGTCCGCGCCGGGCACGCCCCCGGGACGGTGGTGCGCTGCGGGCTGGTGGACACCATGCTCGCCGACCTGTCGGTCTCGGTCGTGTACTTCTTCGAGCAGGCCCTCGACGAGGATCGGCTCGCCGCCGGGCTGGCCCGCGCGCTCGACCTGCTGCCGGTCTTCGCGGGCCGGCTGCGCACCGCCGACGGCAGGCTGGAGATCGTCTGCGACGACTCGGGCGTGCCGGTGGACAGCTACGACGTCGACGAGACACTGCCCGAGGCGATGGGGCGGGTCACCCTGGCCAGCGCGCAGCTCGTCCAGCCGGTCGAGGCCTCGCCCGCGCGGGCCGGCGGGCTGCCGCTGCTCACCGTCCGGGTCAGCAGGCTCGCCGGCGGCGGTAGCGCGCTCGGCTGCTCCTGGCACCACGCGGTCGGCGACGTCCAGACGTTCATGCTGCTGATGCGCGCCTGGTCCGCCGCCGTGGAGGGGCTGGAGCTGCCGCAGGCGCAGCTCGTCGAGGACCAGGACGCCTACCTCGGCAAGGTGCTCCCGGCGGAGGACTGCGGCCGGCCCGGGTTCCGGCTGCCCGATGCGGCGGAGGCCGCCTTCCTCGGCGCCGAGGTGGCGAACGCGGCCCGGGCGAACCGCACCGTCCAGGTCTACTTCGGCGACGCCGAGATCGAACGGATGCGCCTCGCGTTCAGCGCGCAGGCCGGGCGCAGGCTCTCCTCCAACGACGCCCTGTGCGCCCATGTCGTGAGCAGTGTCCGTGAGTTGGACGAGGACGGGGAAGTCCGCGGGCTGACCATGCCGGTCAACGTCCGGCGCCCGCTCGGGCTGCCCGCCGGCCTGGTGGGCAACCTGCTGAGCGAGATCCACCTGCCGTGCGTCCCGCAGGACGGGCCGGCGGCCCTCGCGGCCGCGATCCGGACGGCGGTCGAGGACTTCACCGGCTCGCACCTGAACCTGCGCGCCAACCTCGCCTTCCTGGAGGCGATCGGCAGGGACCGCTTCGCCGACTGCGTCCCGCTCGGCTTCGACCCGGCACGGCGCCGGTTCACCTTCTCCAACTGGAGCCGGTTCGGCGCCTACACGGTCAGCTTCGGCGGCGCCCGGCCGGTGTTCTTCAGCCCGGCGGCCAACCTCCCGCTGCCCTGGGTCTCCTGGGGCGTCGAGGGCTTCGACGGCACCGGCTTCCTCTTCACCGTGGTCCTCCCCGCCCGGCTCGCCGGCCGGCTGCGCGGCGCGGACGGGCGCGCCGCGCTGCACCGATTCCGCGACCCGGGTGACGTCCTGCCCCCGCTGGCCGCGGCCGTGCGCAAGGTGGTCTGAGGAACGGCCGGGGGCCGGCCACCCGTGGCGGGTGACCGGCCCCCGGGCCGCATCGGCGGTTACGCCGGGAAGGCGGCCTCGATCGCCGTCCAGAGCCGCACCCGGGCCTGCAGCGCCGCGCGGACGGTCTCCGCGCACGCCTCCCACTTCGCGGTGTCGTCCCCGCACAGGTCGATCAGCATCTGCATCGCCATCGGGGTGTGCTGCTCGCCGTCGACCTCGATGTGGCGGGCCAGGTAGTCCTTGAAGACCGTCAGCACGCCGTCGGTGTCGTCGATCCTGATGACCTGGGCGAACATGTCCGGGATGAGGTCCTCCCGGCCGAAGGCGAAGGCGGCGGCCCGGCAGTGCACCGGGGCGTTGTCGATGATCTCCCAGGTGGTCGTGGTGAAGTCGACGGCCGCCTGCGGCACTCCGGCGGACTTCAGCGCCTCCGGCACCGGGACGCCGCCGCGCAGCAGGTCGAGGAAGGCCTCGACCGGCGCCGGGTCCGCGCCCGCCTGCCGCATCCCGTCGACGTACAGCTCGAAGTGGCTGATGAAGCCCTCGCCGAGCTCGTCGCTCTCCTCCACCAGGACGATCTCGTTGATCAGCCGCCGGCTGGCGGTCGGGCCGGACGGTACCCAGGGCACGTCCACGCTGGTCAGTTCGCGCTGGAGGCTCTTCAGCAGCGACATGAAGTCCCAGACCGCGAAGACGTGGCGGTCCAGGAAGGTACGGACCCGCTCGATGCTGTTCAGGCCGCCGTAGATGCTGTGCTCGACGACCTCCCGGCGCAGCGGCTCGATCGCCTGCTGGAGGCCGGACAGGCCGGGGTGCGAGCGGTCCCAGTGGTAGCGATTTGTCGACATGTTCGGACTCCTCGGGCAGTACGTGGTGTGGGGGCGTGGGGCTACTGCTGGTGCTACTTCATGACGGCGCGCAGGGCGTGCCGCACCTGCTCCCGGCCCGGCTGCAGCGCGCGGTCGAGCAGGGGGGCGAAGGGGAGGACGGCGCCGTCGGGGCGGGTGACCCGGCGGGGCGGGGCGATCAGGCGCATCTCCTCGGCGGCGGTCGCCAGCACCTCGCCGCCGATGCCGCAGCTGCGGTTGGAGTCGTCGACGACCACCAGTCGGCCGGTGCGCTCCAGCGAGGCCGCGAGCGCCGCCCAGTCGAACGGGTACAGCGTCCGGGGATCGAACACCTCCACGGAGATCTCGTCGGCGAGCTCCTCCGCCACCGCGAGGGCGTCGTGCACTAGGTGGCCGACCGCGACCAGGGTGACGTCCGTGCCCGCGCGGTGCACCCGCGCCGACCCCAGCGGGACGGGGGCCAGCTCCCCGGTGACGTTCTCGCGGACGCCGAGGGCCGCGGCCGGCGCGAACACCACGACCGGGTCCGGGTCGCGGATCGCCGAGAGCAGCAGCCCGTACGCGTCGGCGGGGGTGGCGGGCACCACGGTCTTCACCCCGGCGTGCGCGAACAGGCTGTACGGGTGGTCCGAGTGCTGGCCCGCCCAGCCGTCCCGGGAGCCGGATCCGGGCACCAGGCAGGTCAGCGGGACGCTCGCCTGGCCGCCCGTCATCAGCGAGAACTTGTGGGCCTGGTTGACGAGTTGCTCGAAGACCAGGAACAGCAGCGAGGGGATCTGGAACTCGATGACCGGCCGCCGCCCGGCCAGCGCGGCGCCGATCGCCATCCCGGTGAAGGCCTGCTCGGACAGCGGGGTGTCCACCACCCGGCCCGGCCCGAAACGGCTCAGCAGCCCGAGCGTCGGCCCGGCCAGCCCGGCGCCGACGTCCTCACCGAACACGCAGACCGCCGGATCGGCGGCCAGCGCGTCGCCGAGCGCCCGGTTGAGGGCCTTGGTGTACGAGAGCCTGCTCATGCCACCGCCCCCGCCCTGGGCCGGAGCCCGTCCGCGTACAGGTGCTCGCAGGCACCGGCCGGGTCGGGGTGCCCGGAGGCGAGCGCGAACCGCTCGGCCTCGGCGAGCTCCGCGTCGACCCCGGCGTCGATCTCCGCCCGGCGGCCCGGGTCGAGGGCGGCGCCGGCCCGTGACAGCGGGTCGCGGGCACGCCAGCTCTCGATCTCCTCGGCGCTGCGGTAGTTGAGCTTCATCCGGCGCTCCATGGTGTGGTGCCCCTCGAACCGGTACGTCCGGCACTCCAGGAAGCCCGGCCCCCCGCCCGCCCGGGCCCGCCCGGCGGCCTCGTCGGCCGCCGCCCGTACGGCCTCGGTGTCCATGCCGTCCACCTCGACGGCGGGGATGCCGAAGGCGGCGGCCCGGCCGAGCGCGCTGCCGGCCACCGCGGTCGCGGCGGGCAGCGTGGTCGCGTAGCCGTTGTTCTCGCAGACGAACAGCACGGGAAGCCGCCACATCGCGGCCAGGTTGAGTGCCTCCAGCAGCACGCCCTGGTTGAGGGCGCCGTCGCCGAAGAAGGTCACCGCGACCCGGCCGTCCCCCGCCTGCTGGGAGGCCCAGGCGGCGCCGACCGCGATCGGCGCGCCGGCGCCGACGATCCCGTTGGCGCCGAGGATGCCCAGCGACAGGTCGGCGGCGTGCATCGAGCCGCCCCGTCCCTGGTTCAACCCGTCGACCCGTCCCGCGAGTTCGGCGAGCAGGCGGCGCGGGTCGGCGCCCTTGGCGAGCACGTGGCCGTGGCCGCGGTGGGTGCTGGTGATCCGGTCCTGCGGGCCGAGGGCGGCGCAGACGCCGACCGCCACCGCCTCCTGGCCGATGTACGGGTGGATGCCGCCGGTGATGACGCCGGACTTCACCAGCCCCAGGGCCGTCTCCTCGAAGCCGCGGATCAGCCGCAGCATCCGGTACCTGGCCTCGGGGCTGTCCAGGACGGCCGGTTGACGGGTCGTCACAGGGCGCCCTGCCAGATCGGCGGGCAGATCTCCGGGTCGGCGTAGTCCGGGCGGCCGTCCGGGGTGCGGCGCACCACCACGTCGTGGTTGTACGAGGCCGCGCTGCCGTCGGGGCGGGTGGCGTGGCGGTACTCGTTGGCGCCGTCCTGGAGGTGCAGCGAGACCGCCCGGCGCGGGGTGTCGGCCAGGTTGGCGCCGCTGCCGTGGTAGGTGCGGCAGTGGTGGAAGCTGACGTGCCCGCGCGGGATGACCACCGGGATCTTGCGCACCTCCTGGCCGTTGAACCGGGCGTTCTCGATCAGCAGGCCCTCCAGCTCGGAGCGGTCGCGCTGGGCGAAGTGCCGGGTGGAGTCCTCCCCGGAGGGGAGCTCCTCCCAGCGGTTGCTGCCGTCGACCATGGTGATGGTGCCGTTCCTCTCCCCGCAGTCGTGGAAGGGGATGAAGGCGGTCAGCATCCGCTCCGAGGAGGAGGTGTGCCAGTAGTGCTTGTCGAAGTGCCACGGCACCTGGTTGCTGGGCTCCTCGGGCACCGGCGGCTTGTAGATCAGGGTCGACTGGAAGACCCGGATCTCCTCGGCCCCGGCGAGCAGCGCCGCCACCGCACCGAGCAGCGGCTTGCGCAGGATCGCGCCGATCGCGTCGCTCTCGTGGTGCACGTAGTCGTTGTGCCGCTGGACGGGCCCGTGCGCGGGCTCCCAGGCGGCGAGGTTCGGCGGGCGGACGGCCAGCGTGCGGTCCCGGTGGCCCTCGTAGTACTTCTCGGTGGCGTCCTGGAGGGTGTCGAGCTCCTCGTCGGAGAACAGCCGGCGGGAGAGGTACCAGCCGTGTTCGAGGTAGCCGGCGACCTCCTCGGGGGTGGGCAGCAGGTCGCGCTCCGCGCCGGTCAGCCGGAACGTCTGGGGGGTGGTCGTCATGGGCCGGGCCTCCTGGGTCGGTCTTCGGCGGGGGTGGTCAGACGGACGCGGTGGCGTTCTGCCGCTCGACGGCCTCGTACAGGGCCTTGATGTTCGCGGTGCCGAACGTCCCGGCCCCCTGGCGTTCGATCAGCTCCAGGAAGAACGTCCGCCGGGAGTGCACCGAGCGGACGAAGATCTGGAACAGCTGCCCGCCGTGGTCCTGGTCGACCAGGATGTCCAGCTCGCGCAGGGTGGCGACCGGGATCGCGGTCTCCCCCAGGCGCTGGACCAGGCCGTCGTAGTAGGCGGCCGGCGTGGTCAGGAACTCGACGCCGCGCCCGCGCACCGTCCGCACCGCCGAGGCGATGTCCCGGGTGCGGAAGGCGAGGTGCTGGACGCCGGCGCCCTCGTGCGCGTCCAGGAAGCTGTCGATCTGGCCCGGCTGGCGGGCGGTGTCCGGCTCGATCAGGGTGAAGGTCACCGCGCCGGAGCCGCTCTGCACCACGCTGGAGTCCATCGCCTGCGCGCCGACCTCGATGTACTCGCCGAAGATCCGGTGGAAGCCGAGCGCGGCCTCGCAGAACCGGACGGCGGGAGCCAGCTCCCCGGCGGGCACGCAGATCGCCACGTGGTCGAGGGCCTCCAGCAGGTCGTCCGGACGGGCGTCGCCGGCCTCGGCCGGCAGATCGGCGACGAAGCGCAGCGCCACGTCGCCGAAGCCGGCGACCAGCCCGCGCGCGCGGTCCAGCACCTGCGCGCCGTGGCGCTCGGCGCGGTCCAGCGCCGCCTCCGGGTCGGGGCAGCCGAGCGCGATCACGGCGACGCCGTCCCCGTGCCGGGCGACGAACCGCGCCACCGGGTGGTCGGCGGCCGAGGCCGAGCTGATCCGCAGCCGGATGCCGCCCTGGTGCAGGTGGACGCTGTGCACACCGGGCCGGGCCGGCGGCTGGTAGGTGTCGGGCGCGAAGCCGAAGCCGGCGCGGAGGTCGGCCGCGGACTGCTCGGCGTCCGCGCAGTGGTACTCGACATGGGTGATGGCCTGGATGGACAACGGAGCTCCCGGCTTGATGGTGTGGGCTGCTACTTGGAACGACTGGTCGAGGCCGGGCCGAAGATCAGGCTGATGTTGTGGCCGCCGAAGGCGAAGGCGTTGCTCAGGGCGGCGCCCACCGGCAGGTGCCTGGCCGCGCCCCGGACGTGGTCGAGGTCGCAGGCCTGGTCCGGACTGTCCAGGTTCAGCGTCGGCGGCAGCACCCCGCGGGCCACCGCCAGTGCGGTGGCCGCCGCCTCGACCGCGCCCGCGGCCCCCAGCAGGTGGCCGGTCGAGCCCTTGGTCGAGCTGACGGCGGGCTGCTCGTCGCCGAACACGGCGCGCAGCGCGGCCGTCTCGGCGACGTCGCCCAGCTTGGTGCCGGTGCCGTGCGCGTTCACGTAGCCGATGTCGGCGGGCGCCAGGCCCGCGTTCGCCAGCGCGGAGCGCATCGCGTCGGCCGCGCCCTCCCCGTCGGGGCGCGGCATGGTCGGGTGGTGGGCGTCGGTGGACGCGCCCCAGCCGATCAGGTCGGCGTAGCCGGCGGCGCCCCGGGCGTCCGCGTGGGCGGTGCGCTCCAGGACGAGCACGGCGCTGCCCTCCCCGAGCACGAAGCCGTTGCGGCCGGCGTCGAACGGCCGGCTCGACTGCGCCGGATCCGCCCAACCGTGCGCCAGTGCATGGGCGTTGGTGAAGGCCGCGGCGATCGTCGGGTGCAGCGAGGACTCGCTGCCGCCGCAGACCACCACGTCCGCGTCACCGGCCCGGATCAGCCGCAGGCCCTCGGCGACGGCCTGCGCACCGGCCGCGCACGCCGTCACGACGGCCGAACTGTAGCCCCGGATCCCGTGCTTGATGGCGATCCTGGCGGCGGCCATGTTGGACAGCATCCCGGGCAGCAGGTACGGGCTGACGCCGGGCCGGCCGCGGTCCAGGCGCTTGTGCGACTGCTGCTCGAAGGTCTCCAGCCCGCCTCCGCCGGTGGCCAGCACCACCGCGATCCGGCGCGGGTCGACGTCCCGGCCGACCACCAGGCCGGCGTCGGCGAGGGCGTCGTCGGCCGCGGCGAGGGCCAGCAGGACGAAGCGGTCCACGCAGCGGGTCTCGGTCGGCGGCAGCACCTCGCGGCCGGCGATCGCGGGGGCCAGCCCGGCCGCTTCGAGCCAGCCGTGCGCCGGGTGGCCCTCCGGCAGCGCCGTGATGCCGGAGCGTCCGGCGGTCAGCGCGTCGAAGAACTCGGCGGGCTTGCGGCCCACCGGGGTGACCAGGCCCATCCCGGTGACCACGGCGCCGGGTCGTGCGCCGGCACTCACCGGGCGGCCACCGAGTCGAGGTAGCGCTGGCGGAGCAGCACCTTGCGGACCTTGCCGGTCGGACCGAGCGGGATCTGGTCGTCCGCCACCACCAGGACCTGGCGCACCGTCGCGGCCGTGTGCTCGTCGAGCGCCGCCGTCACCTCCTTGGTGCGGTCGGCTTCCGGGTCGGCGCCGGCGGCGAGGATCAGCAGGATGTCGGTGACCACCTGGTCGCCGTCCTTGACGGCGACGACCGTGCAGTCCAGCACGTCGGGGCAGCGGGCGAGCACCCGCTCCTCCGACATCGCGGTGAACAGCCTCTTCCCGTCGCCGAGTTCGACCGAGTCCACGGCCCGGTCCACGTGGTACCAGTAGCCCTCCTCGTCCCGGTACATCAGGTCGCCGGTCAGGAAGTACCCGCGGACCCTGGTCCGGAAGGTGGTGGCCGAGTCGTTCCAGTAGCCGAGCGCCAGCGTCGGCGAGGAGGTGCCCAGTTCGCCGACCTCGCCGGGGCCGAGCGGCTCGCCGTCGGGGCCGAGCACGGCGCAGTCCACGAAGGCGTGCGGCCGGCCGACGCAGCGGCCGTAGCGGTCGGTGCCGGGCCCGTGCGTGATGAAGAAGTGCGAGTGGCCCATCTCGGTGGAGCCGAGCCCGTCCACGAACAGCGAGCCCGGGACGCGGGACCGGCCGGACCGGGTGACGGTCTCCCGCGAGCCGGCGGCGATCAGGCGGCGGATGTGCACCTCGTGCGCGCAGTCGCCGGTGTTCCACCACAGCGCGACCGAGTCGAGCCCGCGCTCGCCCAGGTCGTGGTGGGCCAGTTCGGCCCAGGTGGCGGCGAAGCCGATCACGCCGCGCGGCTGCCAGCGCTCGATCGCGTCCAGCACGCCGGCGCCCGCCTGCCGGGACAGCAGCGCGATCTCGGCCTGGGTGCTGAGTGCCAGGTTGACCGCGATCAGGGTGGCGGCGTGCGGCGCGGGCAGCGCGCTGAGCATCCGCTCCGAGCCCTGCGGGCGGGGCAGCGACAGACGGTGGCGGATCGCCGCGTAGAGGCTCGCGTGCGAGTGCACCACGGCCTTGGGCAGCCCGGTGGTCCCGGAGGAGTGGGTGATCGCCACCGGGTCGCCGTGCCAGTGCCGGTAGGGCTCCGGCGCGGCGTCCGGGTCGCCCGCCCCGAGGGTGCCGATCTCGGGCAGCGCCGGGGCGCCCGGTTCGAAGCCGTCGAGTGCGGCCAGGTGCGCGGCGTCGGCGAGGATGCCGACGGCGCCGAGCCGGCTGATGTAGCGGGAGGCCCGGTCACCGTCCAGGTTCGGGTTCAGCAGGGCCGGGATCGCGCCGAGCCGGGCGAGCGCGAGGAACGCCAGCACGTGGTCGGCGGCGTCGCTCGCGTAGACCACCACCGGGTCGCGCGGGGCGATGCCGAGGGCGTGCAGCGCGGCGGCCCTGGCCCGGACGGCGCGGTCGAGTTCGCGCAGGGTGAGGGGCTGCCAGGCGGCGTGCCCGTCGACCGGGGTGTCGAAGGTCAGCAGTGGCTCGTCGAGGCCTAGCCCGAGAGCGATCCTGCTGGTCAGCACGTTGCCGGCGCCGACCTGCGGATCGTCCGCCAGTAGGCTGCGGATGCTGCGAATGCTCACGGTGGTGAATCCCTCCCATGGCGCTGGCCATGCTGGTACGAGGCGGGACGGCGGGAACCGCGTCGGGGTGTCTGTGGGGGTGCGGCGAGGGTGCGTGCGAGGTACGTGCGGGCGGTCAGGCGAAGGCGACCAGGACGGCGACGGCCCGGTCGGTGGCGGTGCTCTCCGCGGCGGTGACGGTCTCCGTGGCGGTGACGGTCTCGGCGGCGATGACGAGGACCTGGTCGGCGTCGCCGTCCGCGAGGAGCAGCTCCGCCAGTTCGAGGGCGTCCGGCGGGACTTCGCCGGGCACGGCGTCGGCCGGGCTGACCGCGACCACGGGGCCGGTCAGCTGCCAGCGGGCGGCGATGTGCCCGAGCACGGCATTGGGGTTGGACTGGAAGAACAGCAGGGGCGGCACCCGGCGGTCGGAGGCCGCCGCGGTGTCGATGGCGAGGGCGGTGCCCCGGTCGCCGCCGCTGCTGGTGAGCAGCAGCGCGGTTCGGCTGGGACCGTACCCCGGTGCGCCGGGCGGCCCGTGGTACGCCCGCAGGCAGCGTTCGGCGGTCTCGGCCACCAGGGGGTTGAAGGAGGAGGCGCTGAAGCCGGGGACGGGCGGCAGTGACCGGTCGCCGGGGCCGGGCCAGCGGCCCTCGGACAGGACCCGCAGCCCGCTCACCGGGCGGCCACCAGGAGCGCCGTGTTCGCGCCGCCGAAAGCCGAGTTGAGGCTGAGCGCGTAGTGCGGGCGGGCCTCGCGCGGCCCGTCCAGGACGAGGTCCAGCCCGATCTCCTCGTCCCGGCCGAGCAGGCCGGCGTTCACCGGCAGCAGGCCGCTCTGCAACGCGCCCACGGTGACCGCGAGTTCGAGCAGCGCCGAGGCCTCCAGGGCGTGACCGTGCACCGACTTGCTCGAACTGACCGGCAGTCGGTCGGTGTGGGCGCCGAACACCCGGCGCAGGGCGCTCGCCTCCGCCCGGTCCGCCAGCGGCGAGCCGGTGCCGTTGGCGTTGACATAGCCCACCTCGGTGGGTGCGACACCCGCTCTGGCGAGGGCGGACTCCGCGGCCCGCGCCATCCCCTCGCCGTCCGGGACGGGGCGGCAGACGTGGTACGCGTCCCCGGACCGGCCCCAGCCGGCCAGCCGGGCCAGCACGGGGGCCCCGCGCAGTCCGGCCGCTGCCTCGGCCTCTACGAGGACGGCGACGGCCGCGTCCCCCAGCAGGGTGCCGGTGCGCCCGGTGCTGAACGGGCGCAGCTCGCCGTCGCGGGCGAGTGCCCGGCCGGCGTCGAACGCCGCGAAGACCCCGGGCTCGACCAGGTGTCCGGCCGCGACCAGCACCCGGGGGTGGCGCCCCGAGGCGACCATGGCGGCCGCGTCCGCGACGGCGGTGCCTGCCGCCACGCAGGCGCCGGTGTACACCCGGGTGACTCCGGGGACGCCCCAGGCGCCGGCCGCGCCGGCGGCCACCGTGGCGGCGGCCTCCCGGGTGCCCAGGTCGCTGTGCAGGGCCAGTAACAGGGGCGTCGGCTGCCCCTCGGCCGGCCCCGCCGCCTCGTCCGGGCCGGCCCGCTCGGGCAGGCCGGCCTGGCGGCAGGCGTCGCCGATGACGCCGAGCAGGGCGTCGGCGAGCCGCACCGGGCCGGCCACCAGCGCGGCCCGCCGGGTCGTGCGCCGGGAGACGTCGAACCGGGCCACCGTGCTGAAGCCGGCCTTGCCGTGGCCGGCCGCCGCGGTCAGCGGGCCGAGGCCGGAGCCGAAGGCGCTGAGTACGCCGAGGCCGGTGATCACGGGCCGGGCGGCGGGCTGGGCGTCGGCGCTCATGTCCGCGCGGCCCCGACGCTCCCGGCGGCAGCACCGGGCACTGCTGCGAGGACGGCCGCCCGCAGCACCTCGGTGGCGTCGTCCACCGTGCGGATCGCCTCGAACCGCTCGTCCGGGAGATCCAGCTCGATCCCGTACCGCTGCTCGAACTCGGCTATCAGCCAGGTGAGTTCGAGAGAACCGAGGGACTCGTGGACGGCGCCGTCGGAGCGCTCGCCGAAGCCCGCCAGCATGACCAGCACCTCGGCCCGGCCCGGCGGCGCGAGGCCGCTCACGCCGCGCTTCCGGCGGTGGCCGCCGCGCCGGTGCCGACGGCGATCCGCCGGGCCACGTCGGCGGTGAACTCGTCGAGGGTCATCAGCGCGGTGTTCTCCATCTCGTCCAGGTCGAACTTCACGGCGAACTCGTCCTCGACCTGCACCGACAGGTCGGCCAGGGCCAGCGACTCCAGGTCGAGGCCGGCCGGGCCGAGGTCGGTGTCGCCGGTGACCTCCGACACGTCGTACTGCATCTCGGTCAGCGCGGCGAGGACGAACTCGCGGATCCGGTCCTGCATGGTGAACTCCTGTACTGCGCTTGGCGCGCGGTGTCCGGGGGAGGAGGTGGTGCGGTGGGTCAGGGGGATGCGGGGGCCGGGGCCGCGGCGCGCAGGGCGGCCGGGTCCCGCAGGAGCTTGCCGGTGGTGGTCCGGGGGAGGGCCGGCAGGAACGTCAGGGCGCGCGGGCGCTTGTAGGCGGCGAGTTGCGCGGTGACGGCTTCGCGGACGGCGCTGCCGCCGGCGGCGTCGTCCGCGCCGAAGTCCGTGACCAGGTACGCCTCGACGGCGCCCCGGTCGAACACCACGACGGCCTCGCGGACTCCGGGCAGGGCGGCCAGGGTCTGCTCGACCTCGCCGAGGTCGACCTTCAGGCCGCCGATCGAGACCTGCGAGTCCCGGCGGCCGAGCACGGTCACCCGTCCGGAGCCGGTGTCCAGCCGGGCGGCGTCCCGGGTGTGCAGCCAGCCGTCGGACCAGCGGGCCGGATCGGCGAGCCCCGGATACGGTGAGGCGGTCTGGCGGATGTGCAGCTCGCCCGCCGTCTCGCGCAGCTCCATCCCGGCCACCGGCTCGGTCTGCGGGTGCAGACGGCCGGTCAGGTCGGTCGCGATGACGCCGAGTTCGGTCATCCCGTACATGGTTCCCAGCGGGACGCCGTACCGGGCCGTGAAGGCCGCGGGCAGTCCGGGGCGGACCAGCTCGCCGGCCACGATCATCCGGCGCAGCTGCGGCAGTGGCGGCGGCGCCGCCACTGCCGCCAGCAGCTCGGCGTGGAAGGGGACGCCGATCACGGTGGTGGGGCGGCCGTCCGCCGCGACGGCCGCCAGGATCCCGGCCGCCGTCATCCGTTCGGGAACGCTCAGCGGGGCCCGGGCGTGCAGGCTGTTCAGCAGCCCGCCGACCAGCCCGAGGACGTGCACCACGGAGGAGAGCAGGACGACCCGGTCGCCGCCGCCGGGGAAGTCCACGAGCTGCCGGTAGCAGCCGAGTTCGCGGAGCAGGTCGGTGGCGGTGCGGGCGATGACCTTGGACGGTCCGGTCGACCCGGAGCTGAGTTGCAGCAGCACGTGGCCCGTTGCGGCGGGCCGGCCGCCCGTGAGCGGTACGGCCACCGGATCGGTCTCGGCGAAGCCGCGCAGCGCCGCCGAGGGGCGGTGCGGCGACTGCACCAGGACCTGTGGTGCCAGCCGGCCCAGCGCCTGCTCGACCTCATGGTCGGTCAGCCGGTGGTCCAGCAGCAGGACTTGCGCGCCGAGCTGCCAGCCGGCCAGCAGGGCGGCGACGAAGCCCAGGGAGGGCGGCAGCCGTAAGGCCGCCGTTCCGCCGGGGGCCAGACCGGCACGGGTGAGCCGGTCGCGCTGCTCGGCGACCAGGGCGCGCAGGGTGTCGCGGTCGACGGTGGAGCCGAAGTGGAGGCACTCCTCGTCGCCGGGGCCGGCGAGGAGGAACTGTTCCACCCAGTGTTCCGGCGCTTCGGCGTGCGGAAAGGGGGAGGGAAAGCCGGTCAACGCCACTCCACACAGAGGAGGTTGATATGGACGTCGGTTCACGGGAAGTCATGCTCAATTCCGAAACCAGACAATTGCACAGACGAATCGTCAAATCAAGGTCTATACCAATGAGGTCTGGACCTCCTACGCTGCCGACCCAGGACTGGTCCGATCGCGGCCGTCCGGGAGAGGATGCCCGTGGGACCGCTCACACTGGCCGAGGTCGAGCACGAAGCACGTGCCCGGCTCCCGGCCGAGGTCTGGGACTTCATCCAGGGCGGCAGCGGGGCGGAGCGTACGCTCGCCGCCAATCTCGCCCAGTTCGCCGCCCACGCGCTGCGTCCGAGAACGCTGGTCGACGTCTCACACTGCGAGCCGGCGCTGACCCTGCTCGGCTGCCCGCTCGACCTGCCGGTCGGCATCGCCCCCATGGCGTACCACCGGCTGGCCGACCCCGAGGGGGAGACCGCGACCGCCCGTGCGGCGGGCCGGGCCGGCGCGCTGCTGGTCGCCGGGATCTTCGCCAGCCGTACGCTGGAGGAGATCGCGGCCGCCGCCACCGGGCCGCTCTGGCTGCAGCTCTACTGGCTGCGGCGCCGGGACGCCCTGGCCGCCCTGGTGGAGCGGGCCGAGGCGGCCGGCTACCGCGCGCTGGTACTGACCGTGGACGCCCCCCGGGTCGGCCGGCGGCTCAGGGACGCCCGCAACGGTTTCGCGGTGCCCCCGGAGATCCGGGCGGTGAACCTCGACCCGGCCCTGATGGCCGCGAGCCACCGCGGCGGTGCGGGCGCCTCCGGGATCGAGGCGCACGCCCGTGAGCAGTTCGACCCCACGCTGACCTGGGCCGACCTGGCCTGGCTGCGGGAGCGCAGCACCCTGCCGCTGGTGCTCAAGGGGATCCTCACCGCCGAGGACGCCAGGCTCGCCGCCGAACACGGCGTGGACGCGGTGGTGGTCTCCAACCACGGCGGCCGGCAGCTCGACGGCGCCCTGCCGAGCCTGGCCGCGCTCCCCGCCGTGGTGGACGCGCTGCCGCCGGAGTTCCCCGTCCTGTTCGACGGCGGGGTGCGCACCGGGACGGACGTCGCGACCGCGCTGGCCCTCGGGGCCCGCGCCGTGCTGGTCGGGCGGCCGGTGCTCTGGGGGCTCGCCCGGGCGGGGGAGGAGGGGGTGGCGCACGTCCTCGGCCTGCTGCGCGGCGAACTGGAGGACGCGATGGCCCTGCTGGGCCGCCCGAGGCTGCGGGATCTGGACCGGAGCGCGCTGGCGCCGTGGCCCGGCAGGCCGGATTGTGTGCGAACTGACAGGACGCGAACGGCAATTACGTGAACGCGTCAGATGAACAGCAATATATGTGCCAGGCATGACAAAGACGGAGCGTCAGACATGAAGAAGCAGGATTCGTTTCCCGGCTGGGACTGGGACGATCCGGACGGCCTCGCGGTGCTCCTCGACGGCTTCAGCGAGCAGGTCGCCACCTGCGACAAACTCGAACCCGTCGCCGCAGGGCTGCCGCGCGACCGCGAGGACTTCCTCGGACTCGGTCTCACCGGGATCGAGTTCGCCGCCTTCAGGACGGCGCACCCGGCCGGCCTGGGCACCGACCTGGCCGCCCTGAGCAGCCCCGGCCTGACCACCGAGCCCGGCACCCTCTACCGGGTGGACGGTGACCGCAGCTTCACCCAGCTCGACATCTCCGAGCCGCTCCCCTTCGCCGACGCCAGCGTCGACTGGGTCTACGCCGAACACCTCATCGAGCACGTCACGATGCCGGTCGCGGTGCACTGGCTGGGTGAGGCCAGGCGGGTGCTGCGGCCCGGCGGCGTCCTGCGCGTCACCACCCCCGACCTGGCCCGCTACCTGGTCGGCTACGCCACCGACGACGGCTTCCTCGCCCGCCACCGCCGCCGGCTCGGCATGCTCGGTTTCGGGCCGCCGATGCCCGCCCGCCCGGCCTTCCTGGTGAACCAGATCTTCCGGTACTACGGCCACCAGTGGATCTACGACCTGGACGAACTCCGGCACGTCCTGACCAGGGCCGGGTTCGCCCCCGAGCAGATCCGCGCCTGCGCCTACCGGCAGGGAGCGCGCCCCGACGTCGCCGACCTCGACACGGCCTTCCGCACCGACGAGACGATCTACGTCGAGGCCGACCGCTGACTCCCGGCGCCGCCCCGCCGCCGCGAACCGACAGGACACCCATGCCACTGCACCCCCAGGCCCAGGCCCTGCGCGAGCGCCGCTCGCAGTCGGGGGCCCCACCGCTCTACACGCTCACCCCCGCCGAGGCCAGGGCCGCCGACCTGGCCGACATCCAGGCCGCCGCCGGCACCCCGGAGCCGGTCGCTGCGGTCGAGGAGCACCGCATCCCCGGCCCCGGTGGCCCGCTGGCACTGCGGCTCTACCGGCCGGCCGGCGTCCCGGACACCGGGCCGCTGCCCGCCCTGCTCTACCTCTTCGGCGGCGGCTGGACCCTGGGCTCGCTCGACACCTCCGACGCCCTCTGCCGCCGGCTCGCCAACGCGGCCGGCTGCGTGACCGCCTCCGTCGGCTACCGGCTCGCACCGGAACACCCCTTCCCCGCAGCCGTCCAGGACTGCCGGGCCGCCGTCCGCCTGCTCTCCGGGCAGGCCGCCGCACTCGGCATCGACCCGGGGCGGATCGCCGTCGGCGGCGACAGCGCCGGCGGCAACCTGGCCGCCGCCCTCGCCCTGCTCTGCCGCGCCGAGGGCGGCCCCGCCCTGCGGCACCAACTGCTCGTCTACCCCAACACCGACCACCGCGCCGACACCCCCTCGCTGCGCGAGAACGACGACCCGATGCTCTTCAACCGCCGCTCGGTGCAGTGGTACTGGGGCCACTACCTGGCCGCCGCCGCGGACGGCGACGACCCGCTGGCGTCCCCGCTGCGCGCCGCCGACCTGTCGGGGCTGCCGCCCGCCACGGTGATCACCGCCGAGTACGACCCGCTGCGCGACGAGGGCGAGCAGTACGCAGACGCCCTGCGCGCCGCGGGCGTGCCGGTCGACGCCCGCCGCTACGACGGCATGCCGCACGGGTTCTTCGCGATGGCCGGGGTGCTGGACGCGGGCGGCGAGGCGCAGCAGTACGCCGCCGACCGGCTGCGCGAGGCCTTCCGGTGAGCGGGCCGCTGCCCCTCGACGAGCTGCACGGCTCCCTCTCGGACCCGCTTCTCGACGCCATGACCTTCCTCAACGAGGCCACCTCCCGCTACCCCGAGGCCGTCTCCTTCGCGCCCGGGCGCCCGTACGAGGGCTTCTTCGAGCCGGCCGACGTCCACGACTACCTGGACGCCTACCTCGCCCACCTCACCGACCGCGGCCTCGGCCCGGAGGCCGTCCGCAGCACGCTGTTCCAGTACGGGCCCACCAAGGGCGTCATCGCCGGGCTGGTCGCCCGCACGCTGGCCAACGACGAGGGCCTGGACGTGCCGCCCGAGTCGCTGGTGCTCACCGTCGGCGCCCAGGAGGGCATGCTGCTGGTGCTCAGGGCGCTCTGCGCCGGCCCCGACGACGTCCTGTTGGTCAGCTCGCCGTGCTACGTCGGGGTCACCGGCGCGGCCCGCCTGCTCGACCTCAGTACCGTGCCGGTGCCCGAGGGCGCCGCCGGCGGCCCGGATCCGGACGCCGTCCGCAGCGCGGCCCGGGCCGTCCGGGCCGGCGGGCGGCGCCCGCGCGCGCTCTACGTCGTCCCCGACTTCGCCAACCCGTCGGGGACGAGCATGCCCACCGAGGCCCGCGCCCGGCTGCTGGCGGTGGCGGCCGCCGAGGGCCTGCTCGTCATCGAGGACAACCCGTACGGGTTCTTCGCCCGCGAGCCGGGCAGCAGGCCGACCCTCAAGGCCCTCGACCGGTACCGGCAGGTGGTCTACCTCGGCTCCTTCGCCAAGACCTGCTTCCCCGGCGCCCGGCTCGGCTACGTGGTCGCCGACCAGGAGGTCCGCGCACCCGACGGCCGGCGCACCCTGCTGGCCGACCAGCTGGCGAAGCTGAAGAGCATGACGACCGTCAACACCCCGGCGCTCAGCCAGGCCGTGATCGGCGGCATGCTGCTGCGCCACGACTGCCGCCTGCGCGCGGCCAACGCCCGCGCGACCGCCTTCTACGCGGCCAACCTGGGCACCCTGCTGGGGGAGTTGGAACGCCACTTCCCCGAACCGCTGCGGAGCCGGATCGGGCTGGACTGGAACCGGCCCGAGGGGGGCTTCTTCGCCGTGCTGACGCTCCCGTTCGCCGCCGACGAGGCGGCGATGGAGCGCTGCGCCCGCGACCACGGGGTGCTGTGGACGCCGATGGCCCCCTTCTACCCGGCCGGCGGCGGCGAGCGCCGACTTCGGCTCTCGATCAGCTCCCTGACGACCGAGCAGATCGTCGCGGGAGTGGCCGCACTGGCCCGGTTCATCCGCGCCGAGGCCGGCTGACCGGGCAGCGCCGTGGGGGGGGGGGGGGGGGGGCCGGCCCGGGCCCCGCCGCGGGGGGGGGGGGGCGCCCCCCGGGGGGGACACCCGGGGGGCCG